>JAVBMJ010000013.1:0-56776 GCA_031552535.1 Rikenellaceae bacterium | reverse complement strand
CCGCGTTTTGCAAAATTTCACCGGGTTGTCCTTAAAAAAGCACGTTGTACCTATATTCTTGTCAACCCCAATTTTTGTTCACCATTTTTTGGGGTACACTTCAATATCGAGACACCTTCTTGAGTTTTGTTTTCTCTCTATTCCCAGGGTCGGTGGAATATCCTTTCAAGCGTTCCGGCTATTGAATTTATGTCTTTATCGGTTGTGTCCCACGATGTTACCATACGAACTTCGCCTGCTTTATCGTCCCATACGTAGAAGAAAAAATCGCGCGAAAGACGGGTGATGGCCTCCTGCGGCATGGTGAAGAACAGGGCGTTGGATTCTACTTTTTGCGTGAGCCGTATCTGCGGATAACACTCCAGCAACCCGGCCAGTTGCCGCGCTTTGGCGTTTGCAGCACGGGCATTCCTGAGCCATAATCCACGGTCGAGATATGGGATGAATTGCGACGACAGGTAGCGCATTTTGGAGGCGAGTTGTGCCGATTGTTTACGTATATATTTCAGGTTACGGCTCAACTCCTCGCGGAATGATACCACGGCCTCGCCCATCATCATTCCATTTTTAGTCCCGCCAAAACTGAGAATATCGACACCGGCATCGACAGTTATCTCACGTAATGTGCATTCCAACGAAGCACATGCATTTGCAATACGCGCCCCGTCCATGTGCAAATACAACCCGTGGGTGTGGGCAACATCGGCAATGGCCCGCACTTCGCCGGGAGTATAGACAGTCCCCATTTCCGTGCATTGCGAGATATAAACCACTCCCGGCTGCGAATGATGGCAAACCCCAATGCCGGATAATTGCCCGAGGATCATCTCCGGAGTTAATTTACCATCGGCAGTAGCAACCTCACGAATGGTACTGCCGGTCATTTTCGCCGGAGCCCCACACTCGTCGACACAAATATGGGCCTTCGCCGAAGCGATAATGCTGTTGAATGGACGTGTAGCGGCCTGCAATGCCACACAATTGGCCCCTGTTCCATTCAAAACGATATACACATCGCAATCCACGCCGAACGCCTTGCGTATTTTGGCTTCGGCCGCCGCCGTCCACGGTTCTTCGCCATATCCCACGGCATGGTCGGCATTGGCCTTCACGATGGCTTCCATCACCAGCGGGTGTACTCCTGAATTATTGTCACTTGCAAAACTGCGCATAAACTATTTTAGTATTTTAAGTGATTGATAATAACTAAACTACCTTCTGCTTTTAGCCTAAGGTAGTTTAATCTCAACCCATTACCACATAATAAACCATGCTGTAACCTACTCCAAAATGCTCCCGTAGCGGTGGTATTCATACGACACGCTTTGCTCCTTGAGGTAATGCAGCAACTCTATGCGTCCCTCGGCCATCGGCGTTGCAGTGGCGATATACTTCCCGAGTTCCGCCGCACGGCTGTAAAACGCATCGGGAAGATCGTCAGTGCAGGTTCTGATGCGTTCGTAACGACCCATAGAGTCCAGGAACGATTTATTCTCCTCTACGACAAGCTCGATTGCCGAATTGTATCTCAGCGCCTCCAGCAACCGGTTGTCGGGATCGATGCTTACCGTCAAAGGTGTACGGGCGATACACGCGGCGGCAATCACCATTGCCACATCGCGCGGGCGGTCACTATCCTGCACTCTTATCGCACAGCTTTGCAACGGACGGTAGCGGAAGATATTCGACTCGCCAATGAGATTGTTGACGTCGTCCTCCTGTATAAACACCTCCATCATGCTCTTTTCATAACTCCACGCCGCCTTATGGAAGAGTTGACGATCGTCATCGCCGAGAATCGAAGCGATGAGTGGTATCCTGTCATCCTGAACAATACACCGGTCGTCGGGCTGTGGTTGGCAAAGTTCGGTGATATCGGTAAAACAGGCCACATAGTTAGGTCCGCCGGCTTTTATGCCGCCTCCGAATGCAGAACGCTTCATTCCGCCGAATGGCTGGCGCCCGACTATAGCACCCGTAATACCGCGGTTGATATAAAGGTTTCCCGCCTCGACCGTCTCTTTCCAATACTCTATCTCCGCTTCGTCGAGCGATTGCAGCCCCGAAGTGAGGCCATACTCCGAGGAATTGACCAACTTCACGGCTTCCTTAAGGCTGTCTACACATACAACCCCCAGTAACGGGGCAAACAACTCGGTGCGGAAAGTGTAACTGCCGGGCTTCACGCCCCATTTAACCGCCGGTTTCATAATATAGCGTTCATTATCGACAAACTCGGGGGCTACGAGCCACGATTCGCCCTCTTCGAGATGCCCTATGGCGTGTAACAACTTTTCGTTGTCGTTGTCTATCATCGGCCCTATAACGTTACCGAAATCCCACACACTGCCGGTATGCATGCTGGTCACGGCATCATGCAGTTTCGTTTTAAATACAGGATCGTTATACACCTCCTTCTCTACCAATAGCAGCGAACAGGCAGAACACTTCTGGCCCGCATTGCCGAAAGCGGAATTTACAACATTGAGTATTGCATGGTCCTGGTCGCCGCTTCCGGTAAGTATCATGGCATTCTTCCCTCCTGTTTCAGCCGATATCGGGCAACGCGGGTTGGCTGCCAACAAGCGAAGCGCAGTATCCGTACCTCCGGTAAAAATTATATGGCGCAACACCGGATGGGCGGTCAGGTAGTTCAACGGCTCCCGGCCTGCGGTACACACCACTTGTAACGCATCGCGCGGCACTCCCGCATCCCAGAAACAGCGCACGAACTCCCATGCAACAGGCATAGCCACCGTAGCAGGCTTAAGTATCACGGTATTGCCTGCCGCCAACGCAGCAGCGACACCCCCCACAGGAATCGCCAGCGGGAAATTCCACGGCGGAATTACCATCACCACACCCTTGGGAGCGAACGACACAGTATCGAGTTCCATCATCCGCATCATGCTTATCGGGTAATAGCGGCAGAAGTCGATAGCTTCCGACACCTCCACATCGCCCTCCATGAACGTTTTCCCCGTAATAGCCGCCATGCAGCCTATCAGATCGCCGCGTTTGTCGCTCAGGTTACGGGCCACCTCGTGCAGGATGCGGTTACGTTCCGCGATATTCGTTTTACGCCATCCCTGCGCGTCTCTGATAGCGATATTCATAATCTCCCGCGTATGTTCGATGTCCGACATGGCTACCTCACACAAACACACCTCGTTATCCTGGCTACGGTCGAAATATTTTTGCCGTTTCTCTGTGGCTATCTCAACATCGCCCATTTGTACGGGGATCAGATACGGTTTATTCGCCACCGATTTCATCCACCTGTCACGTATGGCATGAGCCCACTCCCTATTAGTTTTAAGGTCGAAATTGGTATCGGGCTCATTGCGGAAAGTTTCCATGTCCGTCCCGGCGGCCGGTTCCATCCGGCGGTCCTGTGTACGGTAGGAGCGGCTCTCTATCGAGTCCTTCATGGCATAGGCTTCCCTGAATTGCCCATACAGGAAATCCCACTCGGCACTACCCGGCCTTAGGTTGAACGAGTAACTCAGGAAATTGTCCTTACCCGTATTTTCATCCAGACGCCTTACAAGGTACGAGACCGCATTGAGGAAGTGCTCGTTCTTGACTACCGGCGTATAAAGTATGATCTGCCGCCCGAGTTTACGCATCAACCGGGGCAAGTGGTTAGCCATACCTTCAAGCATTTCGAAAGTAAGGTACTCCCCCACTCCATTGCGCTCCCCAAGCAGATAAGCATAGGCTATAGAGAAAAAGTTGTGCGAAGCCACCCCGATATTGACCGCCTTGATATTTTCCGGTTCCAATGCGCGGTCGAGGATATGCAGGTAATTGGCATCAACCTCTATCTTGGTGTGCAGCACCGGATTCTCCCACCCCTTTAGCGACGACACGATGGTTTCCACTTGCAGGTTTGCTCCCTTCACCAGCCTCATTTTGACCGGGGCGCCGCCATCGGCCACACGCTTCCTGGCGAATTCGAGTAATTTGCTCTGGAGATTCCAGGCATCCGGCAGATAAGCCTGGACTACGATCCCCGCCCTGTAATCTTTAAATTCGGGCATCGACAGCACCTCCATAAATATATCGAGCGTAAGTTCCGTATCCTTATACTCTTCCATATCGAGATTGACAAACTTCGCTCTGGCGACCCCATCCGGGCCGGTATAAGGATTCTCCATTGCACGCCGGTAGATCGACGCCAGTCTCCGGCACAGTTCTTCTTTGCTGTGATCGTAATTCAGCGGATGCAACTGGGCATAAATCCCCGATATCTTTATCGATATATAGTTTATATCGGGTTCGGCCAATGCTTCGAGATAGTGCTCATAGCGCTTTTCCGCTTCGCCATCTCCCAATACCACCTCGCCCAGCAAATTGACATTTTGTCCAATGCTCGCACTGTTACGGCCCGCAAGATGGCGGGTAAGCCTTGGACGCGCCTCGTCTATTATGACACCGCTGGTCTCCCTGCGGAGCCTCCATTTGAAGATGGGAATCGCGATAAAGTCGAAATAATGTCCGAAAACGACGAAAAGTTTCAATAAAAAGCGGTCGCCGCTACCGAAGAATCCCGGGACACCATATCGTTCGATAAGGACTTTCATGCGGCGCGATAACTTGCGCGAGGAGCGTATCTGGGACGACTCATCGAGCATTTTGGACAGCAACACCTTGTCTCCGGGCCTGCGTACCAGCACGGCATATTTATGCTGCTCCTTCAATTCGCTGTCTGTAAGTTCTGTTTCCGCATCGTGCAGAAATTTTTGTGCCCACTCATGAACCTCATTTACAGTAACATGTCCCATTTTTCATGCTATTTTACGTTCGACATTGTTTCACTCCGCTAATTTACATTTAAAAAAACGAAAAATCCCACTCCAACCAGCCAAATATATTAAGAGTCTGTCGGTATTTCCTCAGGAAATATCGACAGACTCTTAAATGGAAACTGTAGCTACTCTTGTTTTGCAATATATTCTTTTTCGAGTTCCAGCAATTTTTTCTTTCGCCATATCCCTCCCCCGTAACCGGTGAGCGTGCCGTCGGCTCCGATCACACGGTGACAAGGCAGGATTATGGAAATTTTGTTCTTCCCGTTGGCATTGGCCACCGCCCGCACCGAAGACGGACGGCCCAGACGTGCGGCCTGTGCGGCATAGGTCGTTGTGGAACCATATGGAATCTGCACCAACGAAAGCCATACCTGTTTCTGAAACTCGGTACCAACCAGATCGAGCGGGATGTCGAACTGGCGGCGCTCGCCTTTAAAATATTGCTCCAACTGTGCCCTGAGAGTATCAAAATGAGGATTATCTCCCTGTACGAGAGGCGTCTTGAAGGTGGCGGCCAACTGCCGTAGTTCCAGGTCGAGCGATTTGTAATCGGCAAATTCGAACATACATATACCTCGCCCGGTGGCCCCTGCGATCATCGGTCCCAGATCGGTTTCGATACGGGTTATATTTACGATATGCATATTTTTACTGTTAAGGGGTGACATACCTATAATATTCTTGAACATGCTGCCGAACCCGCTCAGAGAATCGTAACCCGAACCGTAAGCGGCATCCGTAACGCTCTGGCCCGACTGGACGCGCTGGAAGGCGTTGTTGACCCGGTACATTCTCTGATAGGCGTGGAACGTAATCTTATAATTTTTTAGAAACCACCGGCGGACCCTACCGGGCTCCAGCCCCATCTCCACAAGATTGGCATCTTTGATCCGGATCGACTGATTCTCCTCCATGTATTTCAAAAGCAGACTGATGAAAGGAGGTTGATTGCCCTGTTTCTCCAACGGTTTGCATACTTTGCACGGCCTGTAGCCCGCCTCGGCGGCCTCCTTGGCCGACGTGAAAAACTCGACGTTCTCCAGCCTTGGTTTCGCCGGACAGGTGGGGCGGCAAAAGATACCTGTCGTTTTCACCCCCACCACGAATACTCCTTCGAAAGCGGGATCGCGTTCGATAAAAGCCCTGTAGAATATTTCCCGTTGAGCGTCCATCGTTTACTTCGGTTTCGTCTTCCCGAGTGCGTAGTCCTTCATTCCGTCGACAGCTCCACCCGCCACGGCCCACAGATAGAGGCTGGCCACCGAGCCGTGTGGCGCGTAACGCCTGCGGTATTTGTCGAACCTGACCCTATCTATCTTCCGGTGGTGATACACCATCCGCAGTCCACGCAGAATGGCCAGATCGCCGTAACTCAGCACATCGGGGCGTTGCATCGAAAACAGCATCAGCATCTCGGCGGTCCATACCCCTATGCCGTCCAACTCCGAAAGCCGTGAACAAACCTCGCCGTCGGGCATCGACTGCAACGCATCGATATCGAACTCTCCCGACAATATCTTCCGGGCCGCCGATTTTATATACCCGGCCTTTTTGAACGTGATGCCGAACTGCTGCAACCTCTCCAACGGCAAACGGTCGATAACATCCGGAGTAATTTCGCCAAGTTCGGTTTCGATCCGCTCCCATATGGTCCGGTGCGCCTTAGTCGAGATCTGCTGCCCGATAATGGAGTGTACCAACGCAACGAACAGGTCGGGAATAACGGCCCGCTCCACCACGCCCACCCGGTCGATTACCGCCGCCAGCCGCTTGTCCACCTTTTTAAGATGCCCTATCTCTTTTTCTCCGTATTTGAAATAAACAGTCATGCCTGAAGTGTAATATCAATCCTTGCCGCAAAAATAAGTCTTCGCCATACCCTTTGCAACCGAAAAATTGACTGCATCCCCCGACTCAGCGCCTGCCTGATTTCTCCGATGAAAATAATACGCGCGACACTGCCGGCGTCACTAACGGGATGAAACACCCTGCCGGCGTCACTAAGAAACTGTTTAAATTTCCTATGGAAAGTAGTTGCGAATTATTTTCAGGACTATTTTACGCGAAAATCGAGGAGCATAGCGGGACTATGTAACAAGATTTTCGAAAAAAAGAGGCCAAAAAGAAACGACAAATATGTTCCATAGGAAATTTAGACAGACTCTAACTGTCTATAGTGCCATAGCGTAGAGTTCGTCGAGTTTATCGGCCATTGCGTCCCAACTGAACCGTACTTTTTCACGGGACATATTTGCTGTAAACCTCTCCGCCACACCGTCCTCGTAAAATCGCTCTATCGCCCCGGCAAGACTTTCCACCGTCGTCTGGCAAACGTAGCCTACCACGCCGTCGGGAACTATCTCGGGCAGACCACCCACATTGGTGACGATCATGGGCACCTCGAAATGGTAGGCGATCTGCGTCACCCCGCTCTGTGTGGCGCTGCGATATGGTTGTATGACCACATCTGCTGCAGAGAAGAAGTAGCGCACATCGTTGTCTTTGATAAAATAGTCGTGCAACACGATATCGTCCACAAGTCCCCGTTCAACGATAATGTCGACATAACGGCCCTTATTCTGATAGAATTCCCCGGCGACAATCAACCTGCGTCTTTCGCATTTCCCTTCCAATTTAAGCTGTGCCCACGCTTCGAGAAGCAGGTCGAGGCCCTTATAGTCGCGTATCAGCCCGAAGAACAGCGCATACGAAAGCCCCGGATCGAGTTCGAGCCTGTTGCAGGCCTCATCCCGCGGGACTTTATCCCCAAAGTTGACAAACAGCGGATGGGGTGAGAAAAGCGAGGGTTTCTTCCGGGTATACCGGTCCAGTTCACCCTTCACCTGCTGCGACATATAGATGAATCCGTCGACGCTGTGGATGAAATAGGTATTGAACGCGTGATCCGTGGCGTGACGCTCATGCGGCACTATATTGTCAAGTTGCACAAGCACTTTAGTATGGCGGTTCGACCTGGCTATACGCGCAATCGTACCGAAACATGGAGACATAAACGGGGTCCAGTACTTCATCAACACCGCATCGGGCCGTGCCCGCCTGATCCTGCACCCCACCGCGATCCAATTGAAGGGGTTGACCGTATTCACCTCACGCGAAATGTCGAGGTCGCGGGGGGCCGGAGAGTCGGCATACTGGCTCTTCCCCGGAAAAAGGAATTCGGGATACTGCAGCGTGAAAGTCTTAATGCATACCGTCCTGCCCCGCGCGATAAACGTGCGGGCCATAATTTGCATGATCGACGCCAACCCGCCTCGATACGGATGCGCCGGACCCACAACGGTTATGCTATGCGGCAAGGGTATACCTCCTTGCGTGACAGACTTTTCTGCGGCTTTTTTTTTCATAATCCCTTGTATTTTTCCACTCCGGCGTTCAGGAATTCTAAAAATGCATCGCGGTCGAGATTATAACTGCGCGAAGGCAACAACGCACGCCCCTCGCCGTCGAGTATTACATATGCCGGCTGCGAGTTTATCCCATAGCGGCTGTTGACGATATATGAATTTTTCTTTCCCAAACCTTTAAGCACACGCCCTTTGTCTGTAGTGAGCCACTCAGTTTCGGGAAGTTGCGTCTTGTCGTCACTAAATAACGCCACTACCACGTACTCTTCCCGCAGCACCCGAAGTATCCTCTCGTCTGACAACACCTTGGAGTCCATCTCGCGGCAGTTGGTACAACCGTGCCCGGTGTAGTCGAGGAAGACAGGCTTCCCCGCCTCACGCGAGGCAACCAATGCCTCGTCGAGGTCAAAATAACCGTCCAGTCCGTGGGGCAGATGCAGGAAATCGGCATATTTCCGTGTCGATACCCCCGGGACCTGAGCGCCCTGAATCGAAACGACGCCATCCGTAGCACCAAGCCTGAAGTCCTGTGTATGGATCGGGGGCAAATAGCCCGACAACCCCTTGAGCGGGGCTCCGAACATCCCGGGGATCATATAAACCACAAAAGCGAATGTTACTATGGCCAGCATGATCCGTCCCACGCCTATCGGACGGTTCTCGCCATCGTGAGCAAAACGTATCTTACCTATGAGGTAAAGACCCATCAGGGTGAATGTAGCGATCCATATGGCCAGATACACCTCCCTGTCGAGCAGTCCCCAGTGGTAGGTCTGGTCGGCGACACTCAGGAACTTGAATCCGAATGCCACCTCGACAAACCCCAGCACCACCTTTACCGACCCCAGCCATCCACCGCTACGCGGCAATTTTTGCATCAGTGACGGGAAGAAAGCGAAAAGCGTGAAAGGCAGTGCAAATGTCACCGAAAAAACCAGCATAGTGGCCATGGGCTCCCAGAATTGGCCCGAAACAGATTTATTCAGCGCCAGCCCTATGATAGGCCCGGTACACGAAAACGAGATCAGCACCAGCGTCAAGGCCATGAAGAACACTCCCGTCAGGCCGCCGCGTTCAGAGTTGCGGTCGCTTTTGTTCACCATCCACGACGGAAGCGAGATATCGAATGCTCCGAAGAATGAGGCCGCAAAGATCATAAACACCGCAAAGAATATCACGTTAGGCACCCAGTGCGTCGCTATCCAGTTGAAAATATCGGCCGTTACGGTCTCGCCGCCTACGATCAGCGTCACCACAGTTATCACAACCAGCGGCAGGGTGAATAGGGCGACGATAAAAATACCATACATCATAGCCATGAACCGCCCGCGGGCCGCCGTACCCTCATTCTTCATAAAGAACGAAACGGTCATCGGTATCATCGGGAAAACACACGGCGTAATAAGCGCCAGTACCCCCCATAACAGAGCATTGAGTATGATACCCCAGAAAGTATGTCCCTCGGCTACCGGTGCCGTCGCCGCCGCTTTCGACATCTCGCCGCCGGAACCATCTGCCGCTCCCTGCCGGGCTACCGCGGCACCGGGATCGCCTATCACGATTTTTAACTCTTTGGTTTCCGGCGCCAGGCACTCATTTGTGTTTATGTTACAGACCGACCACTCCACTTCGGCCGGGAGTACGGCTCCCGCTCCCGACAGCTTGACCTTCTGACCGAAACGCGCTTTCCCTGTAAAATGGCCGACCTCCATTCCGAACGACTCGTCGAACTTCCGTACGGGCTTATCCACCATATATACCCCGCCGTCAAGTTCCAGCCCTTCGCCGGGTTCAAACCTGAATAGCGTACTGTTCGGACCGCCGTCATACGGGCCCAGGTCGTACATATGCCACGGAGCCGGTATATTGGCCGTAAATACCACTTCATATACACCATCCCCAATTTTCTGCGAAGATACACTCCAGGCAACCGGGTTTTCCTGTGCCATAGATACTCCGGAAAACAGAGCCAGGCAACATACCGTAAACCAAAATTTTTTAAATCCCATAAAATTCGTCTATAGTAATACTGTCATCGGGCCGGCTCATACGGCTGTATATAAATACAAAACCGGCAAAACGCCTTATAGCAGCGATATACTCCCCTTATGGATACCGACATACTATCACCCGCAAAATTACCAAAAAAGCGCGTATCTTCCATATCTCATCGGGAATTAAGTAATAGAGGATATTTATTTATCCGTATTTTGTTTTTTATCTCCGGTAGATTTTTTTTGCGTCGCTTCCGAAGGTTTAGCGGGCTAAACCGAGGAAGAGATGTGAAAAAGATGCCGGTGGAGAAAAAATAAAATGGGTAAATAAATATTTGATATTACTTAAACGCTTTCCCAGCCTTTCCGGGCAACCAGATTATTGCAAATATCATGCAGGCGTTTTTATCGCCTTTTACCTGACATAATGCTTACAATGGTACGGTTATTGGTTATCTACCGGAAAACCAATAAATACCCAATAAATCATGTATAGAAAAATTACGATTATCGCCGCGTTCATTTTTGCTGTAACCGGCTACTGCATGGGTCAGGAAGTCCATCAACCTTCAGCGCTCGACACCGAAACGCTCAAGCAGGCCAACAATCCCCTGGCAAAGGTTAAAGCCTTCAATATCCACAACTACTATGTATCTTCGATATATGGCGTTACAGATATGACAGCCAACCAGACCATGTTCCGTTATGCCCAACCATTGGGGCCGTTTATCGTACGGGCGACTCTTCCCATAGCCTTACAGTCGATGCCCGGCATGTCGCCGACGTCGGGACTCGGCGATTTCAGCATGTTTGCAATTTATAAATTCAAATCCGGAAAACCAGGGACCGAGATAGGCATAGGGCCACAGATAGTGATCCCCACGGCCACCAACGACCTCGGACAGGGCAAATGGCAGGCAGGATTATCCGCACTTGCCTATTTCGCAGGAAATCCGCATTTCCAGGCCGGGACATTGCTCCAATGGCAGGCTTCGTTCGCAGGAGACGACAACAGGGCGGATGTCAACATGATCACCACACAGCTTTTCGGCATGTGGCAACTTGGCGGGGGCACATACCTGCGTAGCACCGGTATATGGTCGTTCGATCTTGAAGGCGGAGCTTATAATATCCCGATAGGCCTCGGTATAGGTAAAGTATTGAAGGCCGGGAAAACGGTATTCAACATATTCGCCGAACCGCAATATTCAGTATTTGCCTACGGTGTGGGGCAAACCAAGACCCAGTTGTTCATAGGCTTCAACACCCAGTTTTAAACAGTTTCTTAGAATTTGCCCGATTCACCGGAAGAGAATCATGACGTGTTAACACATCCTGACCGGATCACAGAAAACATTAGCGGCGTGAGATTTTTAACCCTCACGCCGCTAATGTCATATGCCAGCTGAGGCGGATGGGGACTTTGCCCGGAAGCATTTTGGTACTATTGTTGCGACATGTTGCGGCATAAACCGTAATGCTAAAAAATTATAAGTCATGGAAACCTCCTTCGAAAATGCTGTAAAATCAGCCGTAAAGAACTGGTGGATGTCCCTTATTGCCGGGATATTGCTTCTCATCATCGGGTTATGGATGATGTTCTTCCCGTTGTCGAGTTACATGGCACTGAGCATAGTCTTCAGCGCATGTATGTTCGTCAGCGGCCTGTTCGAAATACTGTTAGCTACCGGCAACTACAAAAATCTCGATGGATGGGGTTGGTACCTCGCTGCAGGCATCATCGATTTCATCCTCGGTTTTTTCCTGTTGTGCTATCCGGGTATAACTATGGCCATTATCCCGTTTATCGTAGCTTTCTGGCTGATGTTCAGAGGATTTTCAACTATCGGTTTCGCTATCGACATGCATCGCTGGGCGGTACGCAACTGGGGATGGTACCTTACTTTCGGCATATTGGCCGTACTTTGTTCGCTGTGGATCATGTTCCAGCCGTTGGCAGGCGGGTTCATAGCCCTGTTTATGGTCAGTTTTACCCTCGTCATAGTCGGTATTTCGAGGATAATGCTCTCGTTTGACCTCAGGGATCTTCATAAAAAAATCGAACACAAATAATAACAGGGTTTTACTGATCATAAGTCAGGGGCGGCCTCTTTTTGAGGCCACCCCGGACTATTTCAATAAATTTGGAAGCCGCCGAATTTTTCGTAAAAAAGAGGCGAAAAAAAAACGATAAATACTCTCAATAGGAAATTCAGACAGGCTTCTACCGTTCATCCTCTACGGGTTTGGCTGCTGGCACCGGTTCGGCCGTGACTTCTTTCTTCGACGACCGGAACATGTCGGCAAGTTTACGAAGTTTCTTTCGTACAACCCAACCGAATCCGGTCTGGGTCACTTCACCCTCGACAATATTTTCATAATCGGTATGCCTGAACGCCTTGATAACCATGTTCTCGCGTTTCGACACCTGGTATTCCACAGAAATGTCGTCCACGATGTCCTGGGCCATATTCTCATCCACGTCGTCGCCAGTCGACAGGCGGCCGCCGACGACAGCCTTCACACGGTCACCGAACAAATTTTTCGATACCTTGTAAGAATAATCAGTGCGCCGGCCCTCCTCGTCGCCTACCCCGTAAGTATCGATCCCGAAAGCAAGGTCTACGTTTTTCAGTGTATTTTGCGCCCAGGTGTTGAGTTCTTTTTCTATAAAGGCGTTGACCGCCGTCGACGAATTTACTTTGGCACTTGTGCCTGGACCGGTGTATGTATTGTATATCAGCATATTCATTGCTTGGGTAGCCCGTTGTTGCGGGGTCATCGAAGCGATCTGGTTGCCCAGCGTTATATCGTCGGGGGCGGCTATATCAAACGCGACGGCAAGCTCTTCGAGTTGCCCCGTGATCAGGATGATGACATTGAAGGTCACCTGGCGCGAGTCCTGGCTTTCGCCCGAAACACTCGACCGTA
The DNA here is from genome assembly GCA_031552535.1 of Rikenellaceae bacterium. Taxonomy (GTDB): domain Bacteria; phylum Bacteroidota; class Bacteroidia; order Bacteroidales; family Rikenellaceae; genus JAVBMJ01. The sequence continues at coordinate 43,672 of JAVBMJ010000013.1, read as the reverse complement.
AAGTCTCTACGGCTTTGATATCGACCGTCGGGTTGGCTATTTCCCCGCCCCACTCCACAAAACTTCCGGGAGTTATGGCAAATTCTTTAGCCGAAATCAACGGCGGCGCGTAACTTACCGTGCCACCGTCGAGCACATAGCGTCCAGCAAAGCGGCTGTTACCTTGCCGGTCGAGGGAGTAAGTCACCGTGCCACCGCCGCCAAGTGTGATTTTATCGCTGCCTTCAGGAGTGAGCAGCATCGACATCTGCACCCGCGGGTCTATCTCCACCGAAGCAAGGACATCCATCCCCGACACATTAACCTTTTCCTTGTCCGGAGGGAGGTAGATCGGTATGGAGTCGGCAAACGATATGAACTCCAACAAACCTTTGCTTCGGCTTTTTACCTCCAGCGGCGAGTCCTGCACCACATATACTACATCGGTGCCGCCCAAAAGGTGGATCTGCCCACGCACTTTCAGCGCATCGGCCCGGCCCGATGCGCTCGCTTCGAGGTCGACGTACGCTTTTCCATAGAGTTCGGTACCGTTTCCGCGGGGAACATTGACTACCTGAAAATCTGTAGCGCGGACCCTCACGTCTGTCTCGATTCGTGCCGTATTGCTCATATCGACCCACCCGTCGAGCGAAAGCGTACTTTTGTCGGCTGCCGTAACCATAAAGTTATCGAGTGTCAGCCTGCTACGTGAGATGGCGATACGCCGGTTGTCGAGCAAGAACCGCGACGCGGCCATAGGGATCACAATCCGTCCGTCGTCAAAATACAATTCTCCGTCTATCAATGGATTGGATGGTGTCCCGACAATCCTCATGCCCCCCTTCAACGCTCCGTCCAACGCTACCGTATGATCGGGAATAAACGCGTTGGCAACCGACAGCGGCAACGACGGCACGTCCACGGATAGCGAAAGCGACGAAACAGCCCGTGGATCGTATCGCCCGGACAACATAACCGACGGCACACCGCCAAACAATAGTTTAAGGTCTATCTTTTTGCTGCCACCGGTGTCCGGGCCATAGCTTGCTCCGGCAGAAATGTCTCCCAACGGGTAGCGGTTGTAACGCATAGAATCCACCGTAAGTTCGCCTTTAAGAGCAATTCCCGGGGCATATTCCAGCATAAACGATGCCGATAGCACACCTTCCAGCGGCGGAGCTTCGGGCAGCGGACGCAACAATCCGGCAAGGTCGACTTTCTGCAACAGCAGTTTTATCTCCTCGTCAGCCCCTTCATGTGGAGCGAAAGCTATCCGCTGGCGTCCCGACGATAGTTCTATATCGGGACTCAGCCGTCCGGATTTATAAACATCAATATAGTTGCGCGAGGTCACATTCCACGGTGAATATCCGAGCACGATCTGCGGCGAGGCGATCTCCAGCCGCACCACCGTATCGTGAAGCGTGGCCGCCAGATCCATCGCCATTCCCGTCTGGCCGCTACGATTTTGCTGACGGAGATTCGCAGTTGCAATATTGCCAACGGCATAGCCCGACAGAGTGACCAGGGCGAGGTTTTCATTCCCCCGGAACGGGGCGTTGGCAAGACGCAGGTCGTAACGCACACTATCGCCCAACATCACATACAGACTTACACTGTCGACCGTTACAGAGCCGCTCTGTAATCCGATCACACGGACATCGGTACGCACCTTTCCGTCGGACAAAGCATTTATGGTAAGGTCGTGGTAGTCGATTCCCATCCGGCTTAGATAACGACTCAGCGGATTAAGCCGCCCGGCAGTTATCCTGGCACTGAACGGAGGTACGGTCGAAGCCAATGTCGCAACATCTATCATACGACGCCCGGCTTGTTGCGAGATCTCGGCCGCTAACGTCCCAAAGGCGTCTCCCAGTGCCATTATCCCTGCACCGGCATCGACTGCAACGTCCAGATCGCCTCCCTTTACCTCTAAATTGGTGTGCTGGTCATCGGAACGCAATCCGATTGTTGCAAAATCCACAGTATCGGCATAAGTGTAAGTTCTCAGAGCCATGTCCTGCAATGCACCCTGCAGGAGGTAACTGCGCCCCCAAACCGCCGCCACATGAAGATCCGCCGAAGTGGTCACAACCAGCGGCGACGGTGAGAACCCGAGCCTGTAGAGGTCGGCGCTGTCGACAGAGGCTTTTACATCGGCGTTCAGCCGGTCGTGCATGACTATTCCATCGGCCTTCAGTTGTATTGTGGCTGCATTGTCACGGCTGTCGAGCTTCACCACTGCACGGTTTCCGTCCAGACCGGCACTCAAAACCACATCGCGGTAGTCGTGGCGACGAAAATATGCTGAAGCTATACGCATATCGGCCGACGCATGATTGCCACGCTCCAGTAACCTGAAGCCCTGGCCGTGTGCATGCAACTCGAATGTGGCCCGGCCTATAGTGTCGATTTTCACCATCCGGCCTATGTCGAAATTATGCCCCCTGATCGTCGCATTGTAATTCTCACTGCCGGAAATAATCCCTGCGTCGATATCCAACCTGCCCAGCGACGGCGACGAAAGGCTCAGGTTGGCTGCATAACTATTCGCAGCGGCCCGCAAAGTCCCGGCCAGTGTCACATTACGCGGTATTGCGATGGTTTTATCAAGCGCCGCATCCCTTAAAAAAAACTCCAGAAACGATATATCCCATAATGAAGCCTCCAGCGCCAATTCTCCCGAAACCATTCTGTTACCGGCCAGGGAAAGCGACTTGCCCGAAACACTGACGTCGAAACGCCGCGGCGAATAGAGCGCCAACGTCCGCAGGTCGAGAGCCGCTAAAGTTCCCGAAGCATCTGCCACCACACTGGCCTTCATACGGCCGGCTATCTTCCTCAGCAAAGGGATGTCGTAAATATCGAGTATCTCGCCAAAATCTACGTCGGCTGTCAGTTTCAACGCCGCTTTCGCGTCGTAATCGCCGCGGAATACACCCGCATCGGCATGCCCGTCCGCAGAGAGCGAGGATAGCGAAGTGCGCACGTTCATATTGTGCAGGTCATATCCCGTCGAATCCATCCTGAATCCACCTTTCATCCCGCTTATTTCCAGCCCTGAACGCTCTGTTAAAGCTAACGCCTTTATAGTTGCGGCAATTTCCGGTCCCCGGCTGTAAATCGAGTCTGCCCGGACCGTCAATCCCGATACCGCTATATTTGCCGGATCGAATCCCTTAGCCGTCCCTTTACCACCCGGCGCGGTATAACTCACTGATGACCCGAGGACTTCCAGCGAACTGGCCGTAATCTCCCCTTCCGCAAGATCGACCGACCCGTCGCGCACCACTCCGCGTCCCACATAAGCCGACATCGACACGACACCGAGACTGTCTGAAATAGTCATGTCGTAAGCAATATTTTCGAGCGTAACCGTCGCTACATTGAATTTCCACGTAAACCCTCCGCCGGATGTAGTGTCGGGCTGCGGCGAAAGGGCCAACGATACCTTTGCCCCGGATAATGAAATCTCAGGCAAATTCACCGAATCACGGCCCAGGTAAATGCGATCCGCTCTAAGCGATAACTCGCCGACACAGGCCATGATTCCGAAACCCGCGGTAGAGTCTGCGTAATTTACACCTGCATCACGTAACCTGAACCGCGTAACCTCCACCTCCTTCTTAAACAAAGGCAGCAATGCCACGCCCAACGTAATCTCACGGCATGAAAAAACTGTATCTCCACCCGGAACCGCCACCACAACCCCTTCCAGTCCAAACCTCAAGGGGAAACGCAACGACACCTCGTCCAAAGAGACTCTCATCCCCGTGGCGCGCTCTGCTGCCTCGACCGCCTTCCCGGATACAAAATCCTGTACCGAAGGGATATATATAACCAAAGGCAGCAAAACAACCAGCCCAAAGATTATAAATAAATATTTTAAAAACCGCCTCATCGTAGCAGGGTAACAGTAGCTTTATTGTGCAGTCAACTGCCGCCATTCGAACCGATGCCCGAACGATGGTGAGCGGAACCCGTTCCAGTTCTGCCATCGTTCGGGCGTCGGTTCGAAAGAGTGTATAAGTTGGAAATCGTATAACTGAGAAACAGTTTCTAAAACTATCGTTTTTTATTTACGGAGAAGAACAAATTATCGGCAGATATCGGTCCGGCCCCCGTAAAGAATATGTATATATAAAGTCCAAGGTAAAATATTGCCAGTTCACGTGTTGCGAACGGGTCGCCAGCGTGTGCGATGAAGGCTGCCACACTCATATTTATGATCAGGACTCCTGTTGCAAGGCGTGTGAATAGTCCTACGGCTATCAGCAGGGAGCATCCCACTTCGGCCAGGATTGCCAATACGAGCGACGCTGCCGGCCCTATGCCAATCGGATCGGGAAATACGTTTTGCATCTGGCCGAATGAGATCAACTTGGCCATTCCGTGGGTCAGCATCATTGCTGCAACAAACAGTCTTAACAGCATAAGCATGCATGACGATACGGCTGCCGATGGTGATGATCCGAAAATAAGAAAATTTTTCATAGCGGAAAATGTGCTTGGTTCCGGGAGTGAGCCTCCTGAATGTTGCCGACAGGGACGTTGCGCCGGAATGGTTTTGTTTTTTGTGCTTTATATAGCAATAGGCGTACCATTTGCCAATAAAGATACCATTTTTCGGTTTAATCCGCAAAACAGATGGCAAAATGAATAAGGCCAGCGGGAGCACTCCAACGACATACACGTGTCAACCTGCAGATTGCGAGCGAGCCAATGATTGTGACACAAATAAAAATCACACTGAGAAAATATCCATATATATTTCACAGAAGGATCATGAAATATCTGGTGAAGAAGCGTGAAAGATGGTTTTATAAAATAACGCAAATCCGCCCTATATGAGTTGCACCCCAAAAGTACTCAACCTTTGGGGTGCAGTTCATATAGGACGGATTCTTAGAAATTGTTTAAAAATATTACCGAAATTATTTTAAACAGTTTCTTAATCTATGAAATATCAGTTGGCAGGATACATATACCAGTCGGCATTTTGCTGTCCCCTGGAGGCAACCCAGTTCGAGAAGCGCGGATAAACCAGGTCTATACGCTGAGTCTCTTTAGGCAGGAAGAAGTCGTTGCGCGGAATATGGATAGCGAATGGGAAATCACTATCAGCCACATAGTAAACCCCTATCTGGAATATCGAACGGTCCTGGCCTGTGCGGAAAAGGTTAAGTGCCGCAGCATCAGTGGGCTTATAGTTAGGCAGGTGCACCTCCTTGCGACCAATGTTATTAGGCACCTCGGCAACAATGAACGGATTGTATGGAGGGAACGTAATATCGTTGATCGACGTGGGGCTGGTCAACTCGTAAGTGACCTTGAAAGTATACAACCCTGCTTTGCTGTTACGCCTCGGATCCGATACCGGTCCTTCCTCCGTACCCATGACATCGTTCATGTTTTCGAACAGGATGAAAGTGGCTTTGCTCTGGCCTATTTCGAGGAACTTCGAATCCCTGTTGAAGTTGGAGAACGTGCCGGGGTATGTAGTTTCGATGTTGGCACTCTTTATCTTCGACGGGTCTATACCCAACTGATAACCGAAAGCATTTTTGTAAGACGCTCCGGTCCACTTGGGATAGAACGTATCCACTATTTTCGTAACCTTATTATTGGCATCCCTGTAAACCTTCGAATTGTATTCTATGGCAAGGTCATTCATATCGTAGTCGCCGGAGTATGGCCACAAGTCCTCGAAAGCGAGCAGCCCTTCAACCGTGAAGTAGTTTTCGTCGGGATCGGGACCCGGAGTCGGATCGGGAATCAGCGGCGGGTTGTCATCGACGAATTTACCTGTCATATAGAATATAACGTCGTTGAAGTCGCTGTCATTATAGGGCCTGTACTGGTCTGCGTCGCGACGTATATCTTCAAAGCCCACTACAATCACCTTGCGATCCCTGTCCCACATAGCCACGTTATGCTGTTTGCGGCTGTCTGTAACAGATGTGTTGAGGTAAGAATCAGAGTAGAGCACCATGTTGATCGGGCCACCCGAATAGGTAATGTTACCGCTTCCGACATTGAACGCGTTGGTGATTATAAAAAACGCGATAGTAGTATTTGCCGGGAACTCGTCGACATATTGCGTCCCGTTCCAATATTTCAGCTGCACGTTGTCGCCGCTGGCAAGAGAACCTTTAGGACCCGCGTAAGCCGCATCGGGGAATGCTATGGTACGCTTCTGTATATCAGCCACCGTTGCGGGAGGGTTACCGGTGGGATAAGTATAGTAACCTACGGTGTTGAGGAACTGCCCCCCCTGGTGTACGAATACCATGTTGACCGTCGTGGCTTCCTTGGTCCTGATAGTGTTGACCTCTGAATTACCGAGATATTCCGAGCGTACGTATCTCTCGTCGGGCAGCGAATACATCGCATCGTCGAAAAGGAATGCGGGCAGGTTCACGCGCGGAGCCAGATAATCGGGTTTGCCGTATCCGTCCCAGCCTCCCAGGGTGCTGAAACCGTTGGGGACGGTACCGGTCCTGGTGGTCGGTGAAGTCGAGCGGCTATTAACCGAAAGATTCACCGTTATCCCGTTATTCACTACATCGGCCTCCATTACTGCGGGTACGCCGTAATAATTGGAACACAGGTAAACCTTTTTAACATAAGTAGGCAACGACACGTCACCCTGGAACTTGCCCGAAGCATCGGCTATGGCGTGAAATACCGGATTCAGGTCTTCTCTTTTGACATCGAAATTGAACCCGCCGATATTCTGCGTAGTGTATGGATTTTCGATATAAACATCGAAATCCACACCTGCGTTACGCTGACTTCCGGCGGGAGCTGCCTCCAACCTGAGGTTGTAGTCAACGAGCATATTTACCAGATGGGTGTTGGAAAAATCAAAAAACTGGTCTTTGATCGACGGGTCGACATAGTCGTCTTTTCTCAGACAACCCGCAAGCGAGCCGGCGAAGATCACAGCGGAAAATAATATCAATACTCTTTTCATATTTCTCTTAGTTTTTAATTGTCACCTTCTTACGTTCATTTCCGTTGGCAAATGTAGGTATTCGTATATCAACTAACAACACCTTGCAAATTTCACTATTTATTTTATATGATTTTCGGCAAAAAACACTTTTCAGGACCAAACTTCACAATCAGGCATAACACATTAATAATAAGCATTATGCGTCGAGAAATGACGCGAATTTATTTTCAGGCATCGAAATATTTTCTTTTGGAAAACATTTTTAGCACCCATTTCATTGATCTAATAAATTAATAATCAGCGGATTGATTCGGCACGACACCATATTTCGATCAGCATTAATTTTTTCGATTTTCGAGTCAAAAAAAATAACTTAGCAGCATTAAATACGTCTTTAAACCAGCAGGTATTACGGCAATTATTGCAATTCAGGCACTTTTTGCCGATAAAAATTGTCACGAAGCAACTACCATCCGCCGGGCCTGTTTGCTATATATAACAGGAGAGGAGGACCTTTTAGTATAATTGTGTTGAAATTTACAACGTTGCGTAATGCAATTGAAATAATTTACACTTCGTAAGCTATCGATATTATTCCGGAACGCCTATGGCTTGGGTTTGGCTTTTTTTCCCGACCAGCGTTGCCGGAAGTACAGGCTGCGGCTGTAAAACCCCAACAACACCCACAGAGGAATTGCAGCAACTACAAACAGAGGCATCGACACCGACGAAAAAAGCCATACGGCCAGATTGGCTATCCCTAATGATACGGCAAGCGAAAGCCCCATAAGCAAAGCTCCCATCTTGTACCCTGTTTTAAAACGCTTGCCGCATCCGCCGCACGCAAACACCACTTCGACCCCCAATATCCATGCCACGGGAAACTTTACCTGCGCCCCGCAACCGGGACAAACGAAACTCCTTTTCATCATTATTTTATTTTGCCGGCGCCACGATGCCACATGCCATAAGCGCCTCCTCCTTGCTGAAATCCGCACCGGGGCACTCCTTCTTCAGCAATTCCATTTCACGCAATACACCCTCCGCAAAGCGCCTGTGTGCATCGCTGCCGGGGTGTATTACGCGGTGCGACGCAGCCCGCACTACCTTTCCTATACGTTCCGTAAGTGCAACCGTACGCCCGTCCATAAAACTGCGCCGGAATATCTCCCAGATATAATCTATAGCCTGCGGCGAAGGATGTGTCATGTCGTCGCCATAGAAACGGTAGTCCCGCAGATCGTCCATCATGATCTCGTAGGCGGGGAAATAGACACAATTGCCATATAGTTCCACCATATCGTGAACCGCAACGACCAATGTCGACTTGCTAAGTGTGTTCTCGGCCATCCCGTCACCCAGATGCCGTATCGGACTGACAGTGAATATAATTTTTTTACCCGCCAGACAGCCCTCCAGCAACGGCGCGAATCGCAGGCATATGTCAGCCACGGAGAGACGCCGACGCCGGAATTCACGTGCGGGAAGTTTATGGCAGTTAGCCACTACCTGTCCCGTGGAGATCTGTTCGTAGACCCACGCCGTTCCTAACGTTATGATAACATAATCCGACCTGTGCAATGCCTCCGCCCCGCCTGCCATTGCCGTGGTGATACGCTCCAGCACCTCCACGGGGTCGGCGGACGAAAACGAACCGTGGTGTGCAAAACTGAACCACAGCCCGTTGTAGCACCCGAGATCATCTATGGTGAATACCCTGCCACGGTCGAGCGATTCGATAGTCGAGGCTATGGAAAACGGATTGTAAAGCACACCCGCAGGATTTCCCGACACCTGGAACCTGGCTTCGTCCAGCTTGCGCAATATGTTACCGGCGAAACACGACCCTATCGTAAAGCCATGCATGCCGTAGCCTACCCTGAAGTCGTAAACAGGCGACTGTATTTCGGTCCGGAAAGAATACATGTTATCGAAAATTAGGATCTTAAGAAGCTGTTTTGAATTTATTAATCTCGTTCTTTCATTCTCTTTTCCGCGCTTTCCCGCGGTGTGATTCGTTAAACAGGGGCCGCTATTCGCCTCATCACACCGCGAGAAATCATCGGCAAAACAATATAAAATAATCTCGTTAACAAATCCAAACAGCTTCTAATTCCGGAGCCCGGCTAAAGTGCATGATCGCAGGACGCAGGGCCGGACGCAAATGCATCGTTTCACTGTTTATCTACGGGTCAAATACACGGGCTGCGTCTTTTGACGGTCCCAGGCCTCGACGTAACCGAAAAATTCCTCCGCCGACCTGTAACCGTAAGTCTCCTTCAACGAGGACATCGTCATACGGTAACGTATACACCCGTCGCTGCCGGGCCGCAACAGGTACAGATAATTCAACTTGTCGTCACTTCGGCCTGCGATATACTCCCCGGGAATGCTGACTGCTATCCCGCATGTCTGGCGGGCATATTTCACCGTATCGTTTACCGGGAAATCCGTCCCCCACACCGCCGCCATGCCGCGGCCGTCGATCCGCGAAACGTGCTCGGCGATCTTCATCACACCCGTGCAAAACACCAATCCGGCCGTGTCGCCCGATATGAAGTTCTCGACCTGCGCGTCCCGGTGTCCCGCCCATATCGTATAGCGCGACACCACATCGATATGGCGGCCACGGTAGAGCCATCCTTTGACATCCATCTCCACAACAGCCCTCACAGGCCCGGCAGACAACACTCTTGCCGTACGCGTCACCATCGGGTCGACATGCACCGCAACACCCTTATCAGGGTTCCATCCCTTCAACGTCCCTACTCCCACAGCACCGAATACCCGGATGATATCGTCGCCGTAACCCTGCTCCAACTGCTCATCGGACGGATACCACATTGTCTCAGCCAATTCGAGCCGCGCATATCTCTTCCCGTAAAGGTCGACGGTTTGTTTCCTGTCGAAATATATCCGGTAGGCGGCCTGCTCCGACTCGAATGCCGGACCGTGGTGCCACAAGGCGTTGTACATATTATCCTGTGTCGCGGTGATCTCCGTCTCCGGCACAACTCCTCCGTCCTCCTTAAGAAACATCTGGGCGTGAACCCGTTTCGGATAGCGGTCCGGAGGGGCCTCTTCCGACGACCACACTACCTGCACCCTCTTCGCTTTTCCCGCCGTGAGGTCGATAGTGAATGCCAGGTTTTCCGGCATGCCGTCCCTGTCCAGATCATCGAGTTGCGACGGGATCTCCCGTCCTCCGGCTTTCACCACAGCGGAACGGACCCAGTTTTCAGGCACAGGCAGAACCACCGGAGTATCACGTGCATCATCACGGACGGTCATCACACGATAAATCCCGGTAAGTGTCCGTGCATTGACGGCAGGCAGTATGAATATTACGGCGGCAAGCAACAAAAGGTTTCTCATATCAGGCATTTCAAGGCGCAAAAATCATACACATATAGCAAAAATGCCCCGCGACGATATGCCCCGGGGCGTACCGGCCATACTACTGAATGGCAAGCAGTACGATAGCCGCAAGCGCCACGGCTATACCGGCATAGTTGCGCACAGTGAGGTGTTCGCGAAAGGCCAGCACCCCGACCACTGTCGATACAACGACACCGCCCGCGTAATAAAGCGGATAGAACAACGAGGCCTCCATAGTGGCCAGAGCCTGCATCATTCCCAGGAAACACACCCCGTTGGCAGCCCCGAGCGCCACACCCCACATTATCGTTTTGCCAGAGGGAAATCTCAGGCAGTGCCTGTTCTCCCACAGCCATACGGCCACTCCGCAGACAAATGCGAAGAACGACACCACAGAGATGAACAGCATCGACTCGTCATCGGTAACGAGCCGTTTGCGCGAATACTGGATCATGGTATCGCCCACTCCACCCAGAATAAATACCGCCACAGGCAGCATTACCGCTGGCGACAACCACGTTCTTTCCCCGCCCCCCGCTTTGCCTCCCGGCCCTGGCTCCACGGAGGAACCGCCCGATAACATGAGTCCCAGTGAAAACGCCAATACAATCAACAGCACGATCTTCATAGCGGTAGCTTCCTCGCCGAGAACCACAAAAGCGAACACTACAGGAATGGCCATCGCCGCCCGCCACGAAATGGTGGTTATAGCTACCCCGGCACGTGCTACCGACAGTGCGTTAACCAGCAACGTAGCCATGAAACTCACCCCTGAAAGCACGGCCATCCACAGCCACGGAGCACCGGCAATAGTGTGGTCAACACCATTCGGCCCAAAAGCCATCGTAATGGCACCCGCCACGGCAAAATTTACCGTGACCGCCATCGTGGAATCGAGTCCGCGGGCCTTTATGATCCTGAGGATTATAACCAGCAACGACGATCCGGTGATTGCCAGCAATGTGTATATCGATGCCATATAGCAATATTTATTTTGAGGGCCAGGCCTCCTTCACGCAGGGATCCGGGAAGCGCAGCACTCAGGAGTATGCAACAATTGCTACCCGCAGGGTCCATTGACAGGCGTCGCGTAGCTTGCCATATGCCTGTACAGCAGCGACCTATACGTCCTATTCAAATTCCAGCCTCTGAGCCGTCGCCGCAGGTATCGCCTTGCGGTTAACCCCTATCGCGGTGGTTTTCAGCAACACGAATGCACGCGATGCGTAGAAGTAACCGCCATAGGCGTTGGTAGTACCCCATGAATTTTTAACCTTATAATACTTCGTCCCGTTCTGGTCTTTAGCTATGCCCACAATCTCCATGCCGTGGTCGTCTGTCGTGAGGTAGTTGTCGAACTCCTGTTGCCGCAACTCCTGCGTGGGATTTTTCTCCGGGCCGGGCGATTGCATTTTCAATGCCATGCTGTCGAGTTCCCTATCGGTGAGAGAGCTCCATTTGGCCTTCTCCGAATCGCCCAGATCGGCGGCCTTCGTCGCCGGAACAACCGCAAACCCCTCGTTATAGCGGAATCCCTTCTCACTGACATCCGCCGCCCAGACCACATTATGCCCAGCCTGCAACGAAGCGTCTATCGTCTGCTCCAATTCATCCAACGGGATATTATATGTCTCGTACGATCCCCAGTTATCCTGTACCTCGAGGACAAACGGCTTATAGAACGGATGATGGGAAAAAGAGGTAATCGTGGCATAGTCGCTCATGTCGAGCCCGAGCGATTGGGCAAAACTCTGCGGGGTGTACTCTTTTCCCTTATAAGTGAACTTCTCCGGCTTAGGACCGAAATAGGCGTCCAATATACCTTCCACGCCGCGCAACCAGGCAGAGGACAGTTTGCGGTTGGGATTCTTTATGATAGCATCCAGGTAAGCTTGCAGCGCAGTCGAAAGTTCGGCATGGCGGTGTACGTCGGAACCATATTCCAAACCCCGGTAGATTTCCTCGGGAACGATCCCGTAGCGGCTCCACATATCGAAGACGTTGGGAGTTATGCTGCCCTCGCCAAACGCCATGTCTCCATGCATACGCACATAGCGCACCGCTTTCTCATAGTAGTTGTTGCGCACGATCCACATGTCGGCGAGGTCGTATTCACCCTTGCCGCTCCCGATCAGTTCGCTTTCGAGGAACGAAACTCCCGAAAAAGCCCAGCATGTCCCGCTACTCTGTTGGTTGCGTACCCCGGCCGCAGGATTTATCTTAACGTCGGTGAAACGATAACCTTTCGTGGTATCTACCTGTTGCGCATCGGTGCCGGCGGCAAAAAAAAGTAACCCGGAAAATAATAAAAGTGCTCTTCTCATATATATTTACGAATTAAGGATTGGGAAAAGTATGATCTGGAAACCGTTTGAAGATATTACCCGAATTATTATTAAACGGTTTGTTATAGCTTGTCAAATGCATAACGGGATATTATTCGATCCGGAATAAACAGCAGGACCGCCACCCAGCTCTGCTAACGTTTGCATTTCCCGGTGATCTTAACGATTTTCATGGAAAACGTATGGGTGCGCGGCAATGAGCGCTCCATATACACCTCACCCCTTGAAACATCGTCGGGGCAGTACTTGCCGACCAGCGCCCTCACCGCGTTACGCTTCTCTTCATCGCCGGCAGCTTCCACTATATCGCCAAACACGATAACGCTCTCATAGAGCGTTGTGAACTTAGCCCCCTGAGGCTCGGTACGGCCCACAACACAAAACGATGCCTTACCACCGTTACACCTTATAGCCTCAAGTTTATGCCCCTGCGGAGCACAATGAAAATGCAACACCCCGCCACCACGGTCGAAAGCATAACTCATCGGGACCCCATAAGCATACCCCCCGGCCCCGACACCGACACTCAAAAAACCGTACTCCCCGGCCTCAAGCAAATCCAACGCCTCAGACTCCTCCAAAACCCGGTCACGCCTGCGAACCTCAGGAAAAATATCGTCCATAACCTTAGCCATATTAATCGATCATTTGTTTTATACGGTATTCGACTGCGACTTTTTTTTCAAAAAGCGGCGGTTGGAGACTATATAAAACAAATGATCGGTTTTTTTACCAGGAGCGGCCTCCGCCACCGCCGCCGCCTATTCCTCCGCCGAATCCGCCGAAACCGCCGCCACCTCCAAATCCACCGAATCCACCGCCGCGTCCTCCCGAAACCGGGGGTATCCACATGCCTCCACCGCCCCGGCCTCCGCGTTTGTTGTGCCTGCTGCCGGCGATAACGAATATCAATGTGATTATAAGGAATATCACGACTGCTACCGGCGACGGTCCTTCATCCTCCTTAGTGGCGGTATATTCTCCTTTGGATAGGGCTATCAGTGCGTCCACTCCGCGGTCGATCCCCGAATAATAGTCGCCGTTGCGAAACGACGGCACTACCTCGCGGTCGAGGATGTGCCCGGCAGTGATGTCGGGAATGACGCCCTCCAGGCCATATCCTACCGATATGAATACTTCGCCGCGCGACTGTCCGGTTTTGGGTTTTACGAGGAATACGACACCGTTGTTATTTTTCTTGCCTCCCACGCCCCATTTTTCGAGCAGTCGTTGTGCAAAGTCGCCAGGGGCATAGCCGTTCAGGTCGTCTACCGTCACCACTGCAATCTGGGTCGATGTCTCGCGGTCGAAGTCGACGAGTTTACGCTCAAGCGCATCCTTCTGCTGCGGGGTCAGTATCCCTGCAAAGTCGTTCACCAGCCGCGGCGGCGACATCGGATCGGGCAATGCACCGCCCTGCCCCTTCGCAACCGATGCGAGAAAGAGCATAAACAGTATTGCCGTTATTTTTGCCGGACGCATGACGGTATAACTATGATAATCCGGAAATGATTTAGAACTCTACCTTCGGCACCTCGCGTTCCGCTTCCGAAGCTTCGAAGTATGCAGCCGGAGTGAAGCCGAACATGCCGGCGATCAGGTTGCGCGGGAACGAACGGATGTAGGTGTTGTATTCCTGTGCCACCTCGTTGTAGCGGCGGCGCTCGACGGCGATCCGGTTCTCGGTGCCTTCCAACTGCGTTTGCAGGTCGAGGAAGTTCTGGTTCGCCTTCAGGTCGGGATAGCTTTCCGCAACGGCCAGTAAACGGCTCAAGGCCGAATTGACCGCTCCCTGTGCGTTGTTGTACGCCTCCAGCGCCTTGGGGTCGGATATATCGAGCTTCACCTGAGTGGCCTGGGCACGCGCCTGGGTCACCTCGGTAAGCGTACGCTCTTCATGCGAGGCGTATCCCTTGACCGTGCTCACAAGATTGGGAATCAGGTCCGAGCGGCGCTTATACTGGTTATCGACATTTCCCGCCTGGGCTTTGAGTCCTTCGTGGCGCGATACCATACTGTTGTACGATCCCTTGAACCACAAGAATAACACGAGGCACGCCCCGAGTATAATGATCACTATCCATGCTGTTTTTTTCATACCGGTAAATTTTAGTATTTTATTTCTTCCTGAAATTCCTTTTCAGATAAGGAGGCCGTACAATCAATAAGCCCTTGCGAATATAACCCTGCATTTAGACGGCCTGCCCGTGAGGATACACCTGCCATCTTCCGCCGGAGCATCCATGGGGATGCAGCGTATCGTAGCCTTTGTCATTTCCTTTATTTTCTCTTCAGTCTCGGCCGTGCCGTCCCAATGGGCGAGCACGAAACCGCCTTTGGTGTCGAGTATCTCCACAAGTTCCTCCATCGTGTCGGCTGTCGAGGTCATCGCCTCCCGGAACGAAAACGCCTTGCGGAAAATAGAGTCCTGTATATCCGTCAGCAGTGCCTCGATGTGACCGGCGATGCCTTCCTGCGATACCGTCTCCTTGGTAAGCGTGTCGCGGCGGGCGACTTCGATAGTGCCGGCGGCAAAATCACGCGGTCCCATGGCCAGACGCACCGGAACGCCACGCAATTCGTACTCTGCGAACTTGAATCCCGAACGCACATTGTCGCGGTCGTCGATCTTGACGCTGATGCCGCGTTTTTTCAACTCGGCGGCTATCTCGCGCATTTTCGCGGTGATGCGTTCCAACTCCTCCTCCCCTTTGTATATCGGCACCATCACCACCTGGTGCGGTGCGAGCTTCGGAGGCAGCACCAGTCCGTTATTATCGGAATGGGCCATGATCAGAGCACCCATCAGGCGTGTCGAAACGCCCCACGAAGTAGCCCACACATAATCGAGCTTACCTTCCTTATTGGCAAACTGCACATCGAAAGCCTTGGCGAAATTCTGCCCCAGGAAATGCGATGTGCCACTCTGCAATGCCTTGCCGTCCTGCATCAGCGCCTCTATGGTGAGTGTATCTTCCGCTCCGGCGAACCGCTCGTTTTCGCTCTTGTGCCCTATGATAACCGGAACCCCCATCCAGTTCTCTGCAAAATCGGCATAGACATGTATCATTTTCTCGGCCTCTTCTATCGCTTCCTCGCGCGTGGCATGGGCCGTGTGCCCTTCCTGCCACAGGAACTCGGCCGTGCGTAGGAACAGCCGCGTGCGCATCTCCCAGCGCACCACATTGGCCCACTGGTTGCACAACACCGGCAGGTCGCGGTAAGATTGTATCCAGTTTTTATATGTATTCCAAATTATCGTCTCCGAGGTCGGGCGGACAATAAGTTCCTCCTCCAGTTTGGCTTCCGGATCGACCACCACGCCCTTGCCGTCGGGATCGTTTTTCAGACGGTAGTGAGTCACCACGGCGCACTCCTTGGCAAAACCGTCGACGTGCTTGGCCTCTTTGCTGAAGAACGACTTGGGGATAAAAAGTGGGAAATATGCATTCTCGTGCCCCGTCTCCTTAAACATATCGTCGAGCGTACGCTGCATCTTTTCCCATATGGCGTACCCGTACGGTTTGATAACCATACAACCCCTCACCGCCGAATATTCGGCAAGTCCCGCCTTGACCACCAGGTCGTTATACCATTGGGAATAATTATCCTCCCTAACCGTCAACTCTTTAAGTTCTTTTGCCATTTCTGAATCAGCGTATATTGACACTACCTGTTTATATTTGGAATCCGGTGTCGCTCACAATCCTCGCGAGGGGCGCTTCCACGTATCAAAACGACAGCCCTCCGGTGGTGTAGCAATGTCACTGACAGCAGGGTGTGGCCGGTAGTTTTAACACACCCCGATTTCCGCACAAAGGTAATTTTTTTTGTGTTCCGTACAAAATGCTTACCTTTGGGTAGCCTATGCAACAAAATGGTTCCGCCGGGTATCCTTAACTTAAGGAAAGGATGTAACATTTTGCGGGTTACGAACGTTATATGTAAAAATAGAAACCAACAGGGGAGATTAAGCCATGAAAAGAATTAATATCTTACTGACCGGCATACTCTTCGCCGCCGCCGCAGCTTCAGCTTCGGGGTGTGCCACCACGGGACATGCGTCCGCCGCTACCGACGATCTTTACACAACACACAACCGCAGACAGATAGCTGCCTCGCAAGCCCGCGAAGATGCCGAAAGGCAGGCGGCAAGGGCACAGGCGCTGGCCGAAGCCGAAAGGCTGAGGCAACAGATGGAGTTGCAGGACAGCGGACTGAGTTATGAAGACATCCTGTCGGAGAGCTACGAAGATTCCTATGCAAGGCGTCTGAGGGGGTTTTCGTCATTGTCATACCGCATGCCTTCGAGCTATTACAATTTCCGTTACGGAACGGCCTACAACCTTGCTATGATGTACGATCCGGCATTTTACAACATCATCATATCAGGCGACGAGGTATGGGTCGAGCCGCGGTACATAACCGGCATGTTCGGCTACGGCTTCATGGGCACGGCATACAGGCCGGGATGGAGCACGGGTTGGGGCTGGGGCTGGGATCCGTGGTACTATTACGGCTGGGGCTACCCTTACTCCGGTTGGGGATATTCGTGCTGGGGGTATCCTTATTGGGGAGGTTCGTGGGGGTGCTATCCGGGCTACTGGGGTTATTGGGGATATGGAGGCGGAGGCGGCCACGGATATTATACCCCTGGCAACACTACATACCGGCCGAGCTACGGCACTTACGGGCGTTCGGGCTCTTCCTACCGCCAGCCCGCGTCGTACCCCGGGCAGGGTACCCAGGGGCGTAGCGGGGTGACATACCGTGATCCGCGACAGGGAGGAAGCCGTACGGGGACAACTTACGGTGTGCCGTCGCGCGGAAGCCAGGGACGCGATCAGGACTCGTCCGGAGCCCCGGGATCGTCGCGCAGGGGCGGCACCACTTACGACAGCGGAAGCAGCCGCTCGTCGGGATCGACCTACGACAGCGGTACCCGTTCGTCGGGCTCCTCGGGTTCATCCGGAGGCAGCAGTTCCGGACGTTCGGGCGGAAGTTCATCGGGAGGCGGAACGAGATCGAGATAAAGTTGCGTAAAGCACTACCGGCGTGGCATACAATTGCTTCTCATCCAATGGAGACAAATATTAATTTGCGCTATATATGAAAAACACCATATTAATTTTTGCCGCAGTCGCCGGGTTGTCGTTTCCGGTTGTGTCAACGGCACAATATACGATAGGCGGACGTGTCGCCACAGCTACCGACTTCACGATAACCGACATGGCACTGCTGTCGCAACACAACTATACGTTGGGTACGGCGCGTACGGCGGCTATGGGGGGTGCTTTTTCGTCGCTGGGTGCCGACCTCTCGTCGATGGTCATAAACCCGGCGGGCCTGGGAATGTACCGCTCGTCGGAGATAAGTTTCACGCCTTCGGTTATCGTGAACAAGTACTCCAACTCGTATCACTCCAATACTTCGGATATGAGCGGGAATAAGTCCACCTTTTCGATTGGCAACCTTGGCGGGGCATTCAACGTCTATGAATCTGGGCGGGGAGCCCTTACAAGTGTAACATTGGGATTCGGCTACAACAAACTGGCTGATTTCAACTACAATTCGACAATAGGTATAAGGGGCGAGACGTATTCCATCGGCGACATGTTCGCCTACCAGTTGCGCGGCGTCGACCCTGCGTCGATGAATAACGACGCCAATCCTTCGCCATGGAACAACTATAATATCGGAATCGACCAGTGGGGGGCTGTGCTGGGATACAAAACATACCTCATCGATCCTGCCGGAATCAACAGCAAAGGACAGCCGGTCTACAAGACCGTCATCGAGGGAGCGGCAACGGTAAATCCATATCTGCACAGCGAAAGCCGCGGCAGCGCTGGCGAATATTCGTTCGCCGCCGGGTTCAACCTCAGCAACATCGTCTACCTTGGGGCGTCGATAGGTATCCAGGACATATATTACGAGATGACCGAGGAATACGAGGAAACATACAACAACAATACCTCTCCGCTCAACTATATGCTTTACGACCAGTTTGTGACCGTTGCCGGGACCGGAGTGAACTTCAAATTCGGCGTGGTGGTACGCCCGACAGAAGGGCTCAGGTTGAGTGCCGCCGTGCATTCGCCCACGTTCGTAAACGTCGACCGCGAGTATTGGGGTTCGATGTATACCGACATCTCAGGTGAATTACCCGGCCAATCGCGTACGAACTATCTTACATATACATACAGATTCAACACTCCCACCCGGTTTATCTCAGGAGCTTCGTATACGTTCGGTTCCTATGCCATACTCTCGGCCGATTACGAGCGGGCGTGGTACAACGGGATCAGGATGAGGGACGACGATTCGCATTACAACGCTGCGATAAAAGAGGATGCCAAAGAGTTTTTCAAGGCTTCAGACATTTTCCGTGTCGGCCTGGAAGTCCGCCCTATGCCGCAGTTTGCGTTGCGTGCCGGCGGCGGGTTCTACTCTTCGCCCGTTAACGGCAGCGACCTGCACTTCTCCTACCCCACTGCGACCGATATGTTTACCCTATCGGGCGGATTGGGCTACCGCACAGGCAATTTTTCGCTCGACCTGGCCTACAGTTTTATCAAAACCGACTACACGGGTTACGACCTGTTTTATTACGACGGTCCCAACAATAACGACATTCCCCTGCAGGAACCTGTAGCGCAAAGCGGATGGATCACCCCGAAAAGCAACCGGCACA
Organism: Rikenellaceae bacterium; assembly: GCA_031552535.1. GTDB lineage: Bacteria > Bacteroidota > Bacteroidia > Bacteroidales > Rikenellaceae > JAVBMJ01. The sequence goes on along the minus strand of JAVBMJ010000013.1, from coordinate 24,318 downwards.
ATATAAGCCTTACGATGGGGTTCAGGTTCTAACGGCCCCGCCGATGTCGCGGAACGGCAGACTCACCCCGCGTAACTTAACCATAAAGGAGGTGTCTCATAGTGAACTGCCCCATAGTGAAGTGAGCCCCAAAAGTTGTTGTCCAACTTTTGGGGCTCACCTCACTATGAGACACCTTCTTTATGGTTAAAGGCGTTATAGCCACGTTAATATTTAAGATTGAGAGCCTTATGCTGAAGATTCAGCACATTGCCTATCTCCATGAACGATGCCCCCTGTGCCGCACCGAAACTTCCGCCCAGAACCACTATGAGATCCTCCTTGCAAAGATGGCTGCGCTGCTCGAGTTCGTAAAGCGTCTTGAGCAGAAACTTATTGTGGTTCTCGGCAGGCTCGCTGTGCGACGGAAATACCCCGAACGAAAGCGCCAGCTGACGCATCACACTCTTGCGGTAGCATATCGCATACACCGGCTTCTGCCCCCGGAATGCCGCCAGATAACGACCCGTACGACCCGATAGCGTATCGACGATTATCGCCTCTACAGGCAGGTTGATGCACGCCCTGACCGCCGAACGCGCCAACTGGGCGGTGATCTCGTTGTTGATCCTCACCATGTCCATGTCGATCAGCGGCGTATTGTTATTGTTGTCGCGCTCTATCTCCGCCGCAACACGCGCCATGGTCTTGACGGCCTCCACCGGGAAATCACCGTTGGCCGTCTCGCCACTGAGCATTATCGCATCGACCCTCTGGTAGATGGCATTGGCAATGTCACTCACCTCGGCCCGCGTGGGACGGGGACTGGAGATCATCGAATGGAGCATCTGAGTGGCAATGATCACCGGAGTCTTGCTCTCGATACACTTCTTAACTATATAACGCTGCGTGACGGGTATCTTCTCGGCGGCTATCTCCACCCCCAGGTCGCCTCGCGCCACCATCACCCCGTAAGTCACCGACAATATTTCGTCTATGTTGTCAACCCCTTCCTGGTTTTCTATCTTGGAGATTATCTTTATCGAACTGCCGCGGGCCTTGATTATCCGCTTAACTTCGAGCACATCATCCTTCTTTCTCACAAACGAGTGGGCTATGAAGTCGACGTCATTGTCGATAGCCCAGTCTATGAACTCGCGGTCGCGCCCGGTCACGCTCGGCAGGTCGATCTGTACACCCGGTATGTTGACGCTCTTGCGCGGTTTTATCACCCCGTCGTTCTTCACCTCGCAGACCAGCATTCCGTCGCGTTTATCCTTCACTTCGAGTTCCAACTCGCCGTCGTCGATCAGAATAGACATCCCTGCAGGCACATCGTCGAACAGCGAAGCATCGTTCATATAGATTACCTCGTCCGACGACGGAATGTTGTCGCCCGTGCCCATGACATTCACCGTATCGCCCGCCGCAACCGCAATACCTTTCTCGAATCCCGGGGCCATGCCAGTGACACGTATCTCGGGACCTTTCGTATCGACAATTATCGCTATGCGGTCGGAAACCGCGCGCACGTTCTCTATGATACGCTCGGCGCTCTGGGTCGTTACGTGCGCCGTGTTGATCCTCGCGGCATTCATGCCGGCTTCGAACAGCGAACGTATAAATTCCACATCACACCGTTTATCGGAAATCGTGGCTACAATTTTTGTCTTCTTCTCAACATTCATCTTTATACCTCTTTACAATATCTCTCATTACAATCATTCACCCAATATGCTCAACACTCCGAGCCGGTAGGAGTCCAGACCGAATCCCATGATCGACCCCACGGCACGTGGGGCTATCAGCGACGTGTGGCGGAACTCCTCGCGGGCCAGTATCGATGAAATGTGAACCTCCACCACCTTCACCGCAATGGCTCCCACGGCATCGGCAATGGCCACCGAAGTGTGGGTATATCCCCCGGCATTGAGCAGCACGCCGTCGTAGCGACCATCGGCCGCATGCAACGCGTCGATGATCGCACCCTCGACGTTGCTCTGGAAATATTCGATCTCATGCCCCGCGAAAAGTCGGCGCAGATGCCCGAGGTAATCCTCAAAACTCGTATTACCATAAATCCCCGGTTCGCGGCGCCCCAAGAGGTTGAGATTCGGGCCATTGATAATCAGCAACTTCATATCTACTCCGGTTTATAACACGCCACAAAAGTACATCACTATTTCGGATTTTTGGTTACTTTTGCAATAAGTAATTTCAAACAATTAATAATATATTTTATTCGACCTTTTTCGGGCATCTTTTCCAGTGGCCATGCTCGATTTGCCACCGGCAGACCTGCGCTTGCCGCCGAAAAATCTGCTCCGCAAACGCCTCGAAAAAATATGCTATTAATTATTATCAATCACTTAAAAGAAATCCAATGGGTGCCGGGGAGTTTGAGTTGATAGGTAAGATAAAGGGGCTTTTCGCTGATATTCCCGACGGTGGCATCGAAGGTATCGGCGACGACTGTGCCGTTATACCTTTGCCTGGAGGCGACGTGCTGGTCGTGACGACAGATATACTGGTCGAAGACGTACACTTCCTGCGAAAGGCCGTGCCCCCTGCCATGCTCGGCCATAAGGCGCTGGCAGTGAATCTGAGCGATGTCGCTGCAATGGGTGCATCGCCGGTTTGCTCGCTCCTGTCGGTGGCTCTTCCCGAGCCTTGCCGGGGCAAATGGATCGACGGATTCATGCAAGGGTATAAAACCTTGTCGGCATACTATGGGGTTCCGTTGGTGGGCGGCGACACTTCGTCGGGAGATAAAATTATCATCAATGTCGTGGCGATAGGCCGTGCTCCGGCAGCCAACATCAAACGCCGGAGTGGAGCCGTGGTTGGCGATATCGTCGCTGTGACAGGACCGCTCGGGGAGTCGGCCGCCGGATTGGCCGATGTGTTGGCGGAACGTTACGGCACACATCTCGCACGGTTGCACCATTCGCCCGAGCCCCAGGTGCGGCAGGGTGAGTGGTTAGGGGCACGAGGCGAAGTTCACGCAATGATCGACCTGTCGGACGGCCTGGCCTCCGACCTGGGGCATGTGTTACGTCTTTCCGGGGTCTCGGCCCGCATAGAAACTTCGGCGATTCCAGCGCCTGAAGGATTGAAACGGGCTGTTACCGGAGGTGAAGACTACCAATTGCTGCTGACCGTCGCGGCAGAATGTTTCGATTTGCTGGCAAGGGAATTTTCCGGGCGTTTCGGCACACCACTATATCGTATAGGCGAAATAACGCCTGCCCGGGATATCCCGGGCGAAATAATGTGGACCAGAGATGGCACTCCAGTGGAAGACACACATTGGCATGGATTCACGCATTTTTGATGATAATACGACGATGAAGAGATATAAAATCGTACTTTCGATAGCGGGTTCCGATAGCGGCGGCTGCGCGGGGATACAGGCCGACATAAAAACCATAAGCGCCAACGGATGTTTCGCCACTACGGCAATAACCGCCATCACAGCCCAGAACACGACAGGTGTGGCGGACATACACAACATACCGCCGGAGATGGTGCGCCGGCAGATACGGGCCGTGCTCGAAGACATAGGCGCCGACGCCGTAAAACTCGGGATGCTGCCATCGGCGGCTATCGTCGAAGCAGTGGCGGAAGAACTGAGATGTTTCGGGACACGTAATATAGTGCTCGACCCGGTAATGGTGGCCACTTCGGGCGACGAGTTGATCCCGCCCGATGCGGCTAAGGCAATAATCGCGCTGCTGCTTCCCCTTGCCGCCGTCATTACCCCTAATATTCCCGAGACGGGATATATCACGGGGTTGAGGATCGACAGCGAAGAGCATTTTCCGGCCGCCGCGGCGGCGTTGAAAGAGCTCGGCGCCAGGGCTGTGCTCCTCAAAGCCGGCCACCTGCAAGGGCCTGTGTTGACCGACCACCTGTGGGACGCTGCCGGCGGGCGCCATACATATTCGTTCGGGCGTATAGACACCTCCAACACCCATGGTACCGGATGTACCCTTTCGTCGGCAATAGCTTCGCAACTGGCGTTGGGCTATCCCCTCCCCGAAGCGGTGGCAAAAGCCGAGGAGTATGTCCATAACGCAATCCAATCCGGTGCAGACTATAAAACGGGACATGGGAACGGCCCGGTAAACCACCTCTGGAAATCGACCTGAGCCACGGATATAAAATAAGCACAGCCTTCAACTGCCAATTTTTAAAAAAAGCGGTCGAAGGCTGTGCTTATTTTATATCCGTGGAATTAGAACCTGTTTAAAAATATTACCAAAGTTAGAAGCTGTTTGGATTTGTTAACGAGATTATTTTATATCGTTTTGCCGATGATTTCTCGCGGTGGGATGAGGCGAATAGCCGCCCCTGTTTAACGAATAACACCGCGGGAAGGCGCGGAAAAGAGGATGAAAGAACGAGATTAATAAATTCAAAACAGCTTCTTATTTTTAAACAGGTTCTTAATTCAGATATATCCGGCAAGTGGTTCGTCGCAGGCGGGGGAGATAGTTGTCTTTGATGAATTTATATTGCTCGGGCATTGCTTTGAGTTGAGCTTCTTTTTGCTGTGGAGTGGCGTGACCTTCGATTATGTCGAGTATTTTCTGTTGGTGTTCGATGTCGAAGTACATGATAAGTTCGTTGAGTCCGCGCCAGTCTTCGTCAACCACTTCCACTTCCATAATATAGGGATCTATATTGGAATTATTCACGATGTAACTCTTCACCGCTTCGGCACGCAGTCCGGCCAACCTGTGATTGGCTTCGTATGGGCCATCCGGAGATGAATACCCTGTTATTTTGATGTTGTCAAGTAGCAGATCTCCGGCCTGCAGGGTACTGAGAAGACGATTCAACCCGGCAATCTGCATACCATTATTATCATACTCCGCATCGAGAGACGAGGAGCCTATGGCGTAGGTGAAATCGAATATTTTTTCGACGGGATCATCCTCCCGGACATTGCCCAGTTCGACTACTTCCGCCACTACCTCCGGTTCCGGATTATCTACAGGCGGGAGCAGGAAAACAATGTCGCCGCCAACCGACCGGTCATATAGGTAGGTCGTCCTGTCGCGCTCCCTGTACGACATTTTAACGACTACATCCGCCAGGGCCATCCAATCTTCGAACGGCACCACATCGAGCACCCCGACCAATTCACCCGAACCGTCATCCACGGTTTTTATTGACTGGGAATAGTCTGTAACAGCTCCTTTCCCGGACTGACCTGCGCGCTGTTCGCGCTGTTCGAACTTTGTCCCATTGATGTAAACAGCCGTAAGAGGCGTGGAGTTAACCCCATCGGTAAGCACCGGCTGCAGAATGATCTGTCCCCGCGATTGGGTGTACCCTTCCGGTATTTCAACCGCATACTCCACCCCTACCACAGCCGGCTCCTGCTCCAGGTCGACAACCATGTTTACAGGCTCCGGAATAATCCTCAACTGGGGCTTCGAAGCAACCTGTTTTGTAGAAACACACCCGGCACCGGCAAGCGGCAGCACCAAATATAACGCAACGGCTGTGAATAGGCGATAAATTTTAGATTTTCCCATAATTTTATCTATTGTATTATATTATGCAGTATTCCAAAAAATGTGCCGCTAATCATAAAATACCACACATCGCGATATTTGGCACAGATGATGTTAACCATGAATAGTTTGCAGCACATAACCTAAACACACAAAATAACCGACCAATGAGATATACCGTAAAACTACTGTCGATTTTATGCCTTTTATCCTTAGGAACCGGACCCGTAATAGCAGGCGAACCTTCGGGCAAAGAGAAAAAGAATAAGCCCAAAGTGTCGTTACGCGACTCGCTGGACCATGCATTCGACGTCAGCGACTGGGTGATAACTAAAAAAGGATTTATTCCGATGCCCATAATTATCACCGAGCCTTCGCTCGGCGGATTCGGCATAGGGATGACAGCTATTTTCATAGATCCGAACGACCCCAAAGTGGTCGACGGGAAGTACTATCCCCGTATGCCGAATATCTATGCCGGCGGAGGACTTTACACCCTCAATAAAAGTTGGGGTGCCGGGGGTGGAGGGATAATGCTGATCCCCAAATGGAACGCCCACGTCAAGTTGTTTACCGGCTACATGGACATGAACATGGATTATTACTACGATTCCGGGACGCTGGGCGAAACTCAATTCGAGTTCAATATCCGGACCTATCCCGTATTTTTCTCTTTCGAGAAAGATCTCCACAATCCGCGTTTCACCATAGGCACCGACTACATCTTCGCCATGACCAAAGTGAAGCTCACAAATAACGACGGAGTACTGCCCGACGCTATAACCGGCAAGGAACTCGACAGCAAAACCGCGCAACTCGGCCTGCGGTTCCAGTACGATTCGCGCGACAATACATTCACACCCAACAAAGGTCTCCGCAGCTACATCCGTGGACGGTGGAGCAACCCGGTGGTGGGGAGCGACTACAAATTCGGTCTGTTCATGGGTAGCGCCTTCTGGTTCATACCCATCGTTCCCTCGCTTACCAACGGCGTTCACTTAGAGGTGCAGCAGGTGGCAGGTAAGATGCCCTTTTACCTGAAACCGTACATAGATATGCGCGGCGTACCGGCCGAACGATACCAGGGCAAGAGCACATTGCTGTTGGAGGTCGAAGAGCGCTGGGACTTCACACGGCGTTGGAGCGCCATGCTGTTCGGTGGCGGGGGCAAGGCATTCGACGAGTACTCCGATTTCGGCAAGGCTTCGTGGGCCTGGGGCTACGGCACCGGATTCCGCTATCTTATCGCACGCAAATTGAACCTGCGAATGGGTGCCGACATCGCCATGGGCCCGCAGGGATTCACCTATTACCTTATATTCGGCAGCGCCTGGACAAGGGAATAACCACCTCGACATACCGCCAGGCAGGAACGTGATATGTAAAATATGGAACGGGAGATGTTTTCCTTTTGCGTATGATACCGGTATGCCAAAATAAATTTTTATTGCGCCCGACTTTCGCTATATTTGCAACCTTAAAACAGTTGTAAGAGATGTTCGAGAATTTAACCGACAGGCTGGAACGGTCGTTCAAAGTCCTCAAAGGCGAAGGGCGCATCACCGAGATCAACGTAGCGGAAACCCTCAAGGAGATACGGAGGGCGCTGATCGATGCCGACGTCAACTATAAAGTGGCCAAAACCTTTACCGACGAGGTGAAGCAGAAGGCCATGGGTGCCGACGTGCTCAAATCGGTGAAGCCGGGGCAGATGCTCACCAAGATAGTGCACGACGAACTGGCAGCGCTGATGGGCGGCTCGATGACCGACCTCAGGCTCGAAGGAAACCCGGCTGTAATCCTTATCGCCGGTCTTCAGGGTTCGGGTAAAACCACCTTCTCGGGGAAACTGGCCTCGCTGATCAAGAGTAAAAAGGGGCGCGGAGTGTTGCTGGTGGCCGGTGACGTCTATCGTCCGGCAGCTATCGAGCAATTAAAAATACTCGGGAGCCAGGTCGGAGTAGAGGTATACACCGAAGAGGAAAATAAAAATCCGGTCCAGATAGCCGAAAACGCTATAAAATATGCTAAGAGTCACGCGCTTAACACGGTTATCATAGACACTGCCGGACGTCTTGCCGTCGACGAGGAGATGATGCGCGAGATAGAGGCGATAAAAAAAGCGACCAAGCCCGGCGAGATATTGTTTGTCGTCGATTCGATGACGGGACAGGATGCGGTCAATACGGCGCGTGAATTCAACCAGCGTCTCGACTTCGGCGGAGTGGTGCTAACCAAACTCGACGGCGACACACGCGGCGGCGCGGCCATTTCGATCCGTTCGGTTGTCGACAAGCCGATCAAGTTCATAAGCTCGGGCGAGAAGATGGACGCCATTGCGGTGTTCCATCCCGAACGTATGGCCGACCGCATCCTCGGGATGGGCGATATTGTCTCGCTGGTCGAAAGGGCCCAGGAACAATACGACGAGGAGGAGGCCCGCAAGCTGAAAAAGAAGATCGTCAAAAATCAGTTTAATTTCAACGATTTCCTGTCGCAGATAGCCCAGATCAAAAAGATGGGCAACCTCAAAGAGGTCGCCTCGATGATCCCCGGGGTAGGCAAGGCGTTGAAAGATGTGGATATCAACGACGATGTGTTCACACGCACCGAAGCTATAATATACTCTATGACGCCGCTGGAGAGGGAGCGTCCGGAGATAATAAACGGCAGCCGCAAGGAGCGTATAGCTAAAGGCAGCGGGGTGACGGTGGCCGAGGTCAACAAAATATTGAAGCAATTCGACGACACGCGCAAGATGATGAAGGCCGTGGCCGGCGGCGGAATTCCCCGGATGAGAAGGTAGCGGGAAAAACCGCAGGGTCCACGCGCAGGCGTATTATATCAGATATCACAATTTTACATATACAGATATTTTCACGATGACAGTAATCGACGGCAAGGAAGTAGCAGCCGCACTTAGGCGGGAAATAGCGGCGGAAGTAGCGGAAATGGTAGCCTCGGGACAACGTGCGCCGCATCTCGTGGCAATATTGGTCGGCAACGACGGGGCAAGCCAGACTTATGTGGGACACAAGGAGAAATGTTGCGCCGAGGTGGGCTTTCGTTCTACGGTTATACGCATGCCGGAAGAGACCACACAGCAGGAATTGCTGGAGCGTATCGGGACATTGAACCGCGATCCGGAGGTGGATGGATTCATCGTGCAATTGCCGCTCCCTGCGCAGATTTCGGAACAGGTGGTTATCGAGGCCATCGATCCGCGCAAGGATGTCGACGGATTCCACCCTGTGAATACGGGACGTATGATATCGGGATTGCCTTCCTATTTGCCTGCTACCCCCGACGGCATACTGTCGCTGCTGGAATATTATAAGATAGAGACCGCCGGGAAACATTGCGTGGTAATAGGCCGCAGCAACATCGTGGGCCGTCCCATAGCCAACCTGCTGTCGCAAAAGGGCTGGGATTGCACGGTTACGATATGCCACAGCCGCACACGGAACCTGAAGGAGGTGGTCGCTTCGGGTGACATAATCATAGCCGCGCTGGGTAAGGCAGAATTCGTAACGGCCGACATGGTGAAAGAGGGGGCTGTGGTGATAGATGTGGGCATCACACGCGTAAAAAGCGACAAGACCAAAAGCGGATGGAAGTTACTGGGCGATGTGAAATACGACGAGGTAGCCCCGCGGTGCAGTTTTATCACGCCGGTTCCCGGAGGCGTGGGACCGATGACTATAATCTCATTGATGAAGAACACCCTAAAGGCCGGCCGCGGCGAGGTCTACGGCAAATAGCCTGAGCAGGTTCACAAAGAAGTTCCGGCCCCATGTAAGTCGTACATGGGGTCGGAACTTTTCATTGCCATTCCCCTACCCTTCGCTCATGCCTTCACGGGCGACCGGGGAGACCGGCTCCGCAACCTTCCCTCGCGGCAACTGCATAAATATAAGCGACGTCGCCGCAGAGATCGCGCCTATGCAAAGGAAAGAGGCACGGAATGCGAACAGACCGTCACCCGGGGCATCGCCCACCGGAGCAACCTCGCGGAACATAGCTAAAAGCGCCGCAGCCACGGCAACACCGAGGCTCATCGTGAAGATCATCACAACCGACAGCAGGCTGTTGCCGCTGCTGGCCTGTCCGGGGCTCAGGTCTTTGAGTGTAAGGGTGTTCATGGCCGTAAATTGTAGTGAGTTGATCCCTCCGAATATAAAAAGCTGCAAAAGCAACACCCATACCGGCTGATGTCCCGTCGCAAGGCCGAAACTGCCCAACAGGAGCCCCAGCAGAAGGGTGTTGCTAACCAGTGTGCGCCGATATCCCAGCCTGTTTATGAGCGGCACGCTCAACCGCTTCACCAGCAAACCGGACGCAGCGGCAGGCAACAGCATAAGGCCTGATCTCATAGGTGAATATCCCAACCCCACCTGGAAAAACAGCGGCATAAGAAAAGGTGCTCCGTTGCTTCCAATTCTGGAGAAGAAATTACCAAGGATTCCAGTACGGTAAGTGGTGACTTTAAACAGAACCACAGGGAACAGTGCATCATTTTTACGCGTGGCATGCAGCCAGTAGCATGCTATAAATATCAACCCTGTGATGGTTATCAGTATCGCCGTTGCCTGTCGCATACCAAGTTCCACAACCCCGTCGAGCGCATATGAAACAGCCGTCATTCCGAGAGCTATCATCAGGAATCCAACCAGATCGAACGATCCGGTTCCGGGGGTTCGCAAATCTTTGAGGTATATAAGCGACAGCACGAATCCGGCGACCCCCACCGGAATATTTATCAAAAAGATCCAATGCCACGAGAGGGTCTCGGAGAGCCATCCACCGACAGTCGGTCCCAGCAATGGTCCGACGAGAGCCGGTACGGTTACGAAATTCATCGCCCTGAGAAAGCGTCCTTTTGGGAATGCCCTCAGAACGGCCAGGCGGCCTACGGGTTGCAACATGGCACCTCCTACCCCTTGCAGTATACGCGAGGCGACAAGTTGGGTCACATCGCGGGAAACGGCACAAAACATCGATCCGAGCGTGAAAAGCGCCAATGAAAGCAGATAGATGCGCCTTATTCCGAAACGGTCGGCCAACCACCCGCTCGCAGGAATCAGTATGGCCATAACCAGCGCATAGGAAACAATCACCGATTGCATACGCAACGGACTCTCCCCAAAACTGCGGGCGATACTGGGAATAGCCGTGTTAACGATTGTAGTATCGAGGGTCTGCATGAAAAACCCTATTGCTACCAACCACAGCAATATTTTCGAAGAATTTTCAACAGGCATCGAACAGGAAAGGTCAAATGAGAAACCCCGTTCCTCGCGGACCGCTTTCTATCGGTCCGCGAGGAACGGAACAATCCCGCCAGCATGACGATATTGTTATGTATACTAGCTATTTAACTTTGAACAGCCATCTTACGCCCCCGATCAACGACGAGGCATTGAGATTATTGGTCGCACTATAGGAGCCCTCGAAAATCGTGGTGTTCCACGAATAGACCAGATGAAAACGCAAATCGCTCAACTTACCTTTGAACGGGTAATACTCCACCACACCCGAAACACCCACAATGCGATAAGCATCCTGGTCGGTCGGCAGATCGAAGCGGTCGTTCCACATCAGTTTCAGCGATGGGCGTAACTTCCCGTCGTTGTACTTCAGGTTCAGCGCCGCCGACCGATCCATTACGTGGCGCAACCCGAGGTCGGCTCCCACTACCGAACCGTAATCCATATAGCGTTTACCCCAATAGTAGTCGAGTTCGGCGGTAAATTTATTCACATTCAACTGCGTGCCGAGCGTTACCCAGCTAAGGAAATCGCCTTTGTCGTGCTGGAAAGCCCCATAAGCCCAGCGAGTGCAAAGCAGGCCGTCGAACATCTTCCCGTTCCACAGGAAAGCCATTGCCAGAGCCTTGTTGGCGTAATCGGCGGCGGCGAATTGTGTGGTATCGGAATTGACTACCTGGAAATTAAAAGTATGATCGGGGAAAGCATAGGCTATATTTACGCCGGTTTTATAGGCGTCGAGATCGTTGTAGCACATCGTCGGCATGTAGATATCGGCCGGATTATAGTCGAACTCATATGTGCCGAACTGTACCGACTGCTTGCCGACAGTCACTGTCCAACGTTTTGCAAAATCAAATGCCAGCCACGCCTGGTCGGTCGCTGCGGAATAGCCTTCGCGCAATGGCGTGGTAGGCTTGTTTAGCCTTTGGCGCACACGGTAACGCACACCGGGAACGATCTCGCCCGCCAGCCACAATTTAAACGCCTGGGCTTCGAACGAACCGGACTGCCACCCGTTGCTGAAATCGGACTGATAATCTATGCGCGTGTCGATCAATATATTGAGCTTTTCGTCATCCCATTTCAACTGCTTCAGGATATCGTCACTCTCTGTGTGCTGTGCCTGCAGTCCGGCACCCAACGACAGCAATGCAATGATAAGTATAATTTTTTTCATGGTATACTATTATATAACAACACGATAAACCTCAGACATGTACCACACACACTAATCTCACATATCTGCCTTGGGTTTGTCAATATTCGGTGAACATACGCTGTATCTCCTTGTAATCCGAAGTTTTGGTGAGGGCCAGCATCAGCAGCACGCGTGCTTTAGGGGGATTGAGATACCACGATGCCGAGAAGTGGAGTTTATCGTCGTCCACCTCATCCCACTGAGCCGTAGGTCCGGTAGGCACCCGCGAAGAGCGCACCACGGCCACTCCATGCCTGGCCGCATCGGCCAGCGCGTTCTGGGCTTCCGCGGTAGTGTTGCCATTCCCTACACCGGCATATACCAACCCTTTAACCCCGTTTTTCACCGCAGCGTCGATAAACAGGCGTCCGGCATTGGCATAACCCATGATGACCTCCACCTGTGGCAACTCCTTGAGACCGGACACGTCGAATTCACTGCGGGTGGTGTGCTTGCGTACAGACTGCCGGGTGTAGATGGGTTTGGAGTCGTACATATACCCCAGCGGGCCGAAATTAGGGCATTGGAATGTCCCTACACTCAACGTATTGGTTTTCGTAAGGTCGTCGGCACCGAGTATGCGGTCGTCCATAACTACCATAACGCCACGGCCCGTGGATTTTTTGTCGATGGCGCACGCCACGGCATTATAGATATTTCGCGGTCCGTCGGCGCTTATCGCCGTCGAGGGACGCATCGAGCCGACCAGAATGACCGGTTTTTCGCTTTTAACGGTAAGATTCAGGAAATACGCCGTTTCTTCCTGGGTATCGGTGCCGTGGGTTATGACTATCCCTGCAACATCCTGTTGTTTCAACAGTTCATTGACCCGGTTTACGAGCTTTAGCCATACGGCGTTGTTCATATCCTGGCTGCCAATATTGACCACCTGTTCGCCTTTGATCTCGGCTATCTTCGTAATTTCGGGCACGGCTGCAAGCATCTGGTCCACAGACACGGCCCCCGCTTTATAGCCCGACACCACTTCCGATGTGCCCTCGCCGGCAATGGTTCCTCCCGTAGCGAGGATGTAGACTTTAGGTTTTTGCGCCACCGACGATTCGACGCCAAGTGTCAGGCATAGGATAACCACCAACCCGATAATACGTGTAATGCGTAGAGTTTTCATAATTACATTTTTAATGTCAACGGTTAATATTTAATAACAATGCTGGTCTCACAACATGTGACCCGCTTTTCGCAGGAGTGTAGGGGATATTGCAAAAAACGGTGGAGCAGGAGCGAAACGAGCATCGGAAGCGAGCGCGACCGTCAGATTTAACACGCCCGGTTTTGCCGGAAATATATGCGATCAAAGTTCCCTTCTGGTTTTAAGTGATTGATAATAATTAATGGTGTATTTTTTCGAGGCGTTTGCCGAGCAGATCTTTCGGCGGCAAACGCAGGTTTGCCGGTGGCAAATCGAGAAACTGTCTAAGAATATTACCGAAGTTATTTTTCATATATTCCCGATAGTGTTTTTCGCCGGGATGAAGCTGCATATCGGGAGTATGGAGCAAATGCCGGCGGAAAAGAATAACGGGAAGAGGTGGAAAAGAACGAGAGAAATATTTTTAAACCGTTTCTTAGCAGTGACGGCGGGAAAAGATGCCCGAAAAAGACCGAATAAAATATCCCATTAATTGTTTGAAATTACTTTATTTTCCTTTTTCCACATTCCGGCATATTCATCGAGTACCTTCGCCAGCGAGCGCCCTATCGACGTATATTCCTCGTCGTCGAGGTTGGCCAGCGAAACGCGCACCGACCACTCGGGCCCGGCAAAGCCGCCGCCGTTGAGCAGTACCACCGATGTCTCCTCGGCAAGACGGAAAACTATGTCGACCGGTTCGAAATGCTTTTTCAGATAAGCGGCGAACCCTTTCCCGTGGTGCCGCACAGCCCAATCCATCATATCGAATTCACAGTAATACCCTGCACGGTTGGCATCGGGAATGACCGGCAATTCCAGCCCGTTCCACAGCAGTGCATAACGGTCACCGATGAGCTTTATGCACGATTTTTTGTACGTATCGTCGCGGTCAAGCAGTGCGAACCCGGCAAAAAGCATCATTTGCATCTGTTGAGGTAACGACAATCCTGCCGTATGGTTCAACGCCACACGACGGCTGTCGGCAACCAGGCGGTCGATAAATTTAAGCTTAGACGGCGTGAGAGTCAGATTACGGTATAGTTTAGCCACCCGTGCCTGATCGCGTTGGGAAAGCCGCGCCAACATACGGTCGTAAATATTATCCTCGTGAAGGGCAATTACCCCGAGCCGCCAGCCTGTGGCTCCGAAATATTTCGAAAACGAGTAAACACACAGGGTGTTATGCGGCAAAAGATCCATCAACGAGCGGAAACCCGGCACGAAAGTGCCATAAACATCGTCGGTAATGATCATCAGCTCAGGATTATGGTGTTTTACAACACTTGCAAGGTATTCCATGCTGCGGCGGTCCATCATCACCGATGTGGGATTCGACGGATTGATGACAAAGAACCCTTTTATTGCAGGATCTTTCAGTTTGTCGAGTTCCGACCCGGGATATTGAAAAGTGGCGTTGCCGTCCCCGTCACGGGCCGAACCTTCGATGTGCACAACCCGGAACCCGTAACGCGCCAACTCCGGAATTTCGAGATAGGGCGTAAAAGCGGGTACCCCGAGCGCAATGCGGTCGCCTTTTTTCAGCAAAAAATTCTCGACCAGCGAATCGAATATATAGCATATTGCAGCCGTTCCGCCTTCGGTGGCAAAAAGGTCGTAGCGCCCGCCCGCTTTCGTTTTGCCACCACACATCTCCCGCACGAGATAATCGTGTACGATAGCCTCGGCATGAGGCAGCATCCGCACAGGGAATGGGTATTGATCCCCGATTATACCCTCGGCCAATTCCAACGCCCACTCGTCGGCATCGAAGCCATGGCGGTCGATCCCGTAGCGGTAAACCTCTTCGAGAAGTGAGACCCCTGGAAGTTGGGCATTTCCGGCGACAAAGCGTTCGAAGCGGTTGCCTATGCCTTTTTTTTCGGGTATTCCCGCCATACCCTCTGTCCGGTCGAACGTGCGGCGGCACTCTTCGAGCCCGAACCAGCCCAACATAAAAAACGCCTCGCGCGGGGTTGTAGCTATCCAGTTGGGATTGCCCCGTCCGGCGTTGAGCATAGTCCGCGAACGGCGGTGTGCACTTTCGGAAGCCAGCGCTATAAGGTTGTTTTTCAATTCAAAGGGGCTCAACTGCTCCAGTTTACGCTCCCCGGTCCTTGTAGTTTTCATGGAATATTATAAAATTCTATCATTATCGCTCCCCAGGCGGTATCAACTCATCAAGAGCACGATCACCACACCCCATATTATGAGCAGCGTATTTCCAACGGCGTATGTCACGGTATATGACAGTGCAGGCACGCGGCTCTGGGCGGCATCCTGTATAGCTCCCAGAGCTGCCGTCGTAACACGCGACCCGGCACACGCCCCGAGCGTGATCCCAGGATGAAACTTAAACACATAACGTCCCAGCAACAGCCCCGCCAACATAGGCAATATACTGACCGCAATGCCCGCGACAAACAAACTTACTCCCGACGCCTTGAGACCGGCCACGAAATCGGGCCCGGCAGAAATGCCGACCACTGCTATAAACACATTAAGACCCAGGTTATTCATTAACCAAAGCGACGCCGCAGGAACCGACCCTGCCGTAGGACGCAACGAGTGCAGCCAGCCGAAAACGATCCCTGCAATCAAAACCCCTCCGCTGGCGCTCAGGCTGAACGGGATATTACCCACCCGTACCATCAATGAGCCCAACACTCCGCCCAATACAATCCCCAGTGCTACATAAAGCAGGTCTGTCACATTAGTGGGCCGTTCGGCATAACCGAGCTGCGCGGCAAACCGGTCCACGTTTTTCTTCGTGCCTTCAAGTTCCACCACATCACCGCGCTGGAGCCTGAGGGCAGGCAGAAGAGGAACCTTGACTCCGCCCCGCTCGATGGAACGTATGATAACCCCGTAACGCGACCTGCGCCCTTTCATCTGCTCAAGAGTCCTGCCGGCAATATTCTTATTGTTGAGCCTCACCCTGAGCACCTCCACCCTGAAACCGCCCATAAGCCCGAGGTCGGCCACTTCATGGCCGATCAGTTGCATGTCTGCCAGAAGTGTATCGACAGGGGCATTCAACAACACCCGTTCACCATTGTTAAGAACAGTTTCGGGTGTGATCATATCGACTATCCGCCCGTCTGAATTGCGTATCCGGTCTACATACAAAGGCCACCCCTGTTCGAGCAGCATGGCTTCGGCCTGGGCTACGGTTTTACCGCCTTTGAAAAATTGGTTGTCGATTTCGTAGACGCGGAACGCCGCTCCCGAATAGGCCGACTCGGACGAAGGGTCTTCCTCGGCTATCGACCCGCCGAGTTGCTTCTCATACTCCTTGCATTTCGTGACAAGGTTGCCCCCCAGGAGTTTGGGACCTACATACGACAGGAACCACGCCGTACCCGCAGTGCCAAATATATAGGTCACGGCATATGCCACCGGTATTTCGTTTATCATCTTGTGCTTATCGGCAGCGGTAGCACCGGTATGCCCTATCATATCGGTAGCGACACCGATCACAGCCGATATGGTGTTGGCTCCAGACAACAACCCAGCGCTGTTCCCGGCATCGAATCCGGCGATTAAGGCCGCCCCCCACGTAACTGCCAGGCACACCACGCAGACGATAGCCGCGAAGGCCATCTGCGGTAATCCCTCTTTCTTCAACCCGTGTACGAACTGTGGACCCACGCTGTAACCTACGGCGAAAAGGAACAGCAGGAAAAATGCCGATTTCACCACAGGAGCAATCGTAATTCCCAATTGTCCTACTAAAACGCCCATCAGCAGCACCCCCGTGACCAATCCCAGCGAGAAGTTACCCACCTTGATACGTCCCAGGGCAAACCCCAGCACCAGAGTAACAAATATAGCCAATTCGGGCGATTGGCGCAAAAGATTAAAAAACCATTCCATAGCCTCACTCTACCGGAAGGACTTAAACGACCCTCCAAATGGATTAAACGCAAACTTCATTCCAGAATAAGGCGTGTTTACATAAACACCGCAATACTGCGATATCCGTTGTCAAACCGGCAACCGCAAAGTGGGTTGCGATTTCATATAAACCCTACCTGCATTTGGAAGTCTATATTCGTGAAGCACCGTGCGCTTATGCCGGTGTAAACCGTATAAACTTAATCCAAACAACATGAGAAAAATTTTCCTGCTCACATTGGCCGCCATAGCCGCGGCCGATGTGCTGGGACAACAGACCCAGAACGACTCGATTCCCGGCCCTTATGAGCCGAGGTTCATGTCGCCCCAGGTGGCCGACATGATCCGTTTCGATCAGACCGATGTTTCACTGAACACCGGCCGTATCGACCTCGAAATTCCTCTTATCGACTTCAACGACCCCGATTTCGACTTCCCCATCACCCTTAAGTACAACTCCGGTGGCTTTATCCCCTCTCAACCCGACAACTTCGTCGGCCTGCACTGGGTGCTCAACATGGGCGGCATGATCTACCGCGAAGTGAAGGGGATACCGGATGATGCCTCTACCGATGAAGCTCCGATTAACTGCACAAAAAGTGTGGGATTCCTTGCCCTGATGGACAGGCAAAACCCGTTGAACGATGCATATTATAAAGAAGGCCTATGGGGAGGGCATCCCGAAAATTATGTCGATCCAGACTCGTGGCACTCTACGGCACGCATAAAAGGCACGGAAATAGAGGCTTCGCCCGACATTTACAACTTCACTTTCGGCAGGCACTCGGGAAAATTCACGTTCAATTTCGACGGAACGGTCAATGTTATGCCGCGCGACGGAGGACACTACAAGGTCGATGTAAGCCGTTACAAAATCCGTAGCGCCTATCTGAACAACTCTTCGGAGATACGCATCACCACCGACGACGGCTACACATATTGCTTCGGGGGCAGTTATGATGCGATGGAGTATGTGGCCCTTGCATGGAAGAATGATAAGATAGCGGACTCCTTTTTCATGGGACAGGGAGGAATCAACCAATTATATAGTGGCAATATGGTTCAGACAACAAATGAGAAAGGCGAAAAATCCACCGAATTTGAATGTTATCCAGTAGAAGGAGTAAGTACTTTTTCCCCGAGCAGGACTTTAATCTTGAGCAAACGTAACCAGCTAGATGCATTTCACTTATCCAGAATTATAGCACCTAATGGTAGAGTACTGACTATTTATTACAGCAACGCCGTATCGCAGCAATACCATGAAGTCCCTCTGAGGTTGTTCACACAGGATCCGGCACCTTTAGTTAATAGCGGGATTACCATGAATTATGTACTTACAGGAAGTCCTTTGGGCCAAACTACTCGTGAACATAATAATCTAGGGGAGTATATCGACAAAACTTATTCACTGAAAAAGATAGCGTTACCAATTGCAGTAGGGACTGACGACAAATGGGTTGATTTTTCTTATTCTCCACGCAAACAGGGGGTATTTATTGCTCATGCAGCTACCGCATGGGCAATGGGCGCACTTGCTGGCGCCAGGCTTGACAAGGTTACATTGTCGTACAGGTTGGAGACCGGAGCCTTGGAAACAGTCGATTCAACCCGCCTCAATTATACAATGGTTGGCGGGCAATATAAACGCATGTTCTTGACTGCTACAGACAACCATAAAGCAGGGAAACACCTGTTTGAATATAATTTGGGGAGTACAAGCGGTATGGATGTCGATCCTTTTACTCCCGACATAGACCACTGGAACTATTGGCGCGGAATAGGCAATAAGCGTATAGTGCCTCTGATGGATGTACTATTAGATCCATGGACCAATACTATAACCCATGATCTGAAATATACAACAGACGACCGTGATGCCCCAGGTACTAATTGTGCAGTAACGCTACTTTCAAAAGTGATATATCCTACAGGGGGGTCTACAAGATTTGAATATGAACCGCATACATATAGCCGTGTTCTGGATCGTCGCTCCCGCCAGAGCTACCTTCCTATACTACACGATGCTACAGAAGGCCCGGAAGATGTGATGTTTGCCGGCGGCGCACGTATAAAGAAGATAGCCTATTACGACGACCCGGCCGGAGGAAACAACAAGGTTAAAGAGACAGTTTACCGCTACGTCAAGAATGACCCTAACAGCAGGCTTAGTAGCGGCATTGTAATGCATTGGCCCCGTTATGGCTATATATGGACCAATGTAGATTGGTCTCCGTTAAGCACCAAACTCAATTTCAACAGCAACGGATTCGGGAAGACAGACAATCTTAACGATCATGTGCGCTACAGCAATGTCATCGAAATGACGCCAAGCAGACATGAGTCAAAGCCCGATTCATCGTTAAGGATTTATATTACACCCATGGAGAAGGTGCGTAGTAAAAGGGCTAAGTTCCATTTGTCCAATCCGAGGGATAATACGTTTGAGCGGCAGTCCAAATGGATCATACAAGGCTGGGGATACAATAAAGAAGGTATAAATGCTGGTAGCAGGCTTAAGATATACGATCCATATGGTAGCCTTATGCGGGAATATGAATTCGGCCCTACATCCACTACAGTATATGGTCCCAACCACAGTATTTTAAGTCATAAAGAACACTCTAAATATGGTATAAAACACGATTTCGTGTTCAATCCGGCACAAGAATTCGGCGTATCTGAAATCTCCTTAGAAAACAATAAGCATTATGAAGAATATGATTATAAATATATTCTTGTAGGCAACTACCTTATGGTACTCGAAGCCGATCCTATGGCATATGTGTCTGTAGAAGCAAAATACCCGAATTCGGGGTATGAGCATTACTGGGGCGAATATAAAGAGATCGAGTTCACTGACTATTCCACACACTCCGATCTATATAACATTAGCAGGCTTCAGGTTGTCACAGGAGACTCCATCTCAGATGGGAAAGTAGTAAAGAAGGTCAGGACAAATATTAAAGGAGAGCCCATTTGGATTACAGATTCTATGGGCAATTTGGTGAGAGATTCTGTCACTATCAAAGTGGCCAGCTTCTACGATACATTGGGTTTAGTCCTTAGATATACTGTGTTCCAGAACAATTTTCTGACCAATCCGCCGGAATACATAAAGCAGCCGATCAGAAACTATGAGTTTCTTCGTAATCTTTGGCTCGATCCGATATTAGATTATTCTGATCGCAGGGGCAAGATCGTAAGTGAAAACCATTATAACAATGCCGGGCATAACGTAAAATCAGTCTGGTATAATTATAAGCAGTATGGTAACGGCCAATATTCCGTTTATACTTACACTCCACCTTACTTCGATAACGGAGAACAGTTCAATTTATTTGCCCACATCAACAAAATCTCACACCATCCCTACCTCCTCTCCGAAAAGAAGACCACTATTTACGGGACTCAGCATACGGCCGGCGGAGTGACTACTCTGGAGACCTGCGATTACGACGAAAACGGTTATCTGAAGCGGCAGGGAGTAGAGGTGTGTCATGACGGCGAGGAGACCTCCGACAGTAATTACACCCTCACAGACTACGTGTTCGACTCGCAGGATACATCCGAAGCTATAAGACGGATGAAAGAACTCAACATAGTGGCCAACCCGGTACGCGTACGGCAATTTACCAAACGCGGCGAAGATTCACTGTGCCTGTCGGACTTCAACTACCAGTATGCCGTAATGGCAAACACCGGAAATGAGAGCCGGCTCGCCGTAATGAACTCAATAGTGCAGCACGTGAACGATACGCTTATCGATTTGCGGGCCGAATACCTCAAGCACGACCGCTACGGCAATCCCGTCCACATGGTCAAAGACGGCTCCCACCACACGGTGCTTCTGTGGGGGCACCGGGGTAAACATCCTGTGGCAAAGATAAACAACGCCACTTACGACGAGGTTAAGACGGCTCTGGACGGTGTGTCTCCCGAGACGCTGTCGGAACCTGCCGATCCGGATATGGTGTCGATAAACGCGCTTCGCAGCCGGTTGCCAAGGGCGCATGTCTCGACCTATACTTACCATCCCCTTGTAGGCATGGCATCGGCCACCGACCCGTCGGGCGTAACGACCTATTATGAATACGACGCTGCGGGACGCCTGCGCGAAATGTACATAATTGGGGCGGACGGACTGAAGCAGGTGCTCCAGAGCAATAAGTACCACTATGTTAATGAATAAATGCGACATACAATGAAAAAGACCAATATAATATTATCAACCCTGGCCGGCCTGTTCCTGCTGACCGTGAGTCCGGGACATGCCGGGTCGCAACCCGTCAAGGGCGACGGAGTCTCGCTGAATAATCCGTTCGATATAGGCAGTTACACCGGCGTATTTTGCCATACCGATGTGCGCAATACCGCCGACCACCGTTTCGGCAATTACAATCAGAGCCTCGGCGGAACATCCTGCAACGAGGTGTATTACTACTTTACGCTCGAATGCCCGATGGACATCAGCGCCTACCACTGCCGGCGTCCGGGATTGCCAGCGGATGTGCCGTATGTTATGGAGACATCCCTGCAACTCGTCCGTATTGACGATTCGGGCGCTACCGTTGTGGCTTCGGCCGTGGGTTGCGAGCCCGACCCGGCATGGTTGTTTCCGTACGATGCGTTCAAGGCGCGTTTGACGGTCGGCACGCTTCCTGCGGGCAGGTATTGCGTAATCTCCGAAGGAGTTTCCGAGGATGGCAATATATGCACGACGATAACCGGAACGCTCTTCTCCGCCGGCCAGCCCGACAGTGGTATGAGCCTCGATAACCCTGTAGATCTGGGCGAGATACCCGCCACATTGAATTATTGCGACACCCGCAATACGCAACAGTACTATAATAATTATTACACGCTTGCCAACGAGGTCATATACAGGCTTGTTATCGTGCAACCTACCGATCTGGTCGTTATGAACGCCGGGCCCGGCATGCCACGGAGCGGTATAGCCCTGTTGAGGCAGCGCGAACTCGAACCCTATGAATATGACCCTTATGACGGGATGGAAGAGGTGGTTGCCGGGACGGATGTAGACGATATTTTCGAGGCCCATTTCGCCGACCTGTGCGACGGCATGCCGTCGGCGCTGATGGCAGCCGCTTACAGGCGTCTTGAACCGGGCGTATATTACGTAATCTCGGAGGGAGGCGTCTATTACTCCCATACGGGCAACGTCCCCGTAAACGGCGAACTGACTACCCGCATACATTGCTTCGGGGCGGAAGGCGACTGCCCGGCGACGGCTATCGACCTTGGCGGCCACAGCAGCCGCGCTTCGCTGTCTGACACCCGCGACATGGATCAATACGCTCCGGAAACCCCCAACTTCGGCAGCGATGTCTTCTACCGCCTGCAGCTCAACCGCGCGATGGATGTGTCCGTCTGGCAGTCGGGGTCGGGTGCTCCGGGCTCTCAAATCCGCGTATGGGCCGACGACGAGGGCATGGTCTATCCCGTGAACGGGCGGATCATCTCCGAGAGTCCCTACATCGAACGTATCGACAGCCTTCCCGCGGGAAAATATATAGTCGAGTCGTACGATGCCTCTGGGTCGGGCCTTATGACGACCAACATCGATTTCGAAGTTGCGTCGCTGCGTGGCGACAGCATCACCAATCCTATCGTTGCGGGCCGTTACCACACCTCGTTTATCTTCGACGACGCTCGGGATACGCGCCTTTTCAATGACGTTTACCGCGGACGTACCACGCGCGACGTCTATTATAAGCTCACGCTCGACATGGCGATGACCGTCACCGCGTCGCACAAAGGATCCCCCCTGCGCGACACCTATATCCACATGCTCAATTCCTCCGGGGTTTTCATAGCCACTTCTACCGATGTCACTCCCAATGCCGACGGCGTCACCTACGCGCAGTTGAAACGCGACCTTCAGCCGGGGGTCTACTACTTCGTCGTCGAGGGCAAGCATCTCGACGGGATGATTATGACCAGCATCGAGGGCTACCGCGCCGGCACCGAATACGCCGACCCGGTGTTCGAGCCCGACCAGAGCAAGAACTATATAGTCACTGTGACTCCCTCCGTGGCCGCTGCGTCGGCCGGGGGGCTTTCCATCCGTCAGGCTTCCTATTCCGTGCGTTATTTCGACGGCCTGGGACGCTCGGTGCAGAGTGTCGCCCACGGTGCGTCGCCCAAGAAGCAGGATATAGTCACCACGCAGCAATACGACACTAAGGGCCGCGAATGGCGCACGTGGCTTCCCGTTGCCAGGGGTGGCGGCGGTGGCTGGACAAGCCAGGCCGAGACCAGCCGCCGTGCACGCCTCCAGTATGCCGATACGCTCGCTTTTTCGTTCCCCGTTTATGAGGAGTCGCCTCTCAACCGCGTTCTGGAGCAGTTCGGCCCGGGCGAGGCTTGGCAAAATAGCGGCCACTCCGTAAAGAGTGCTACGCTGGTCAACCTTGCGGAGGGTGACCTCTCGTGCCGCCGCTACGAGGCCGACGGCGACGCTCTGGTCGACATGGGCGTGTGGCCTGCGCAGCAGTTGTTTGTCGCCCGCTCCACCGATGAGGACGGCCGTTCTACGCTCACTTTCACCGACCATTTGGGCCGTATGCTTCTTACGCGGACTTTGGGTGCTGACGGTGGCGACACTTACTATGTCTACGACCGTCGGGGCGATATGCGTATGGTTCTGCCTCCGATGGCCGTTTCCGGGGGATGCGATGCGGCGGCGATTGAGAAATACGCCTACCTCTACCGCTACGACCACCGCCACCGCTGCACGTCGAAGAAGCTTCCGGGCGCCGCTTGGAGCTACTTCGTCTACGACCGCCTGAACCGGCTGGTTTTCTCCCAGGACGGCGTTCAGCGCTCTCGCGGCGAGTGGATGTGCTCTCTTTCCGACGCCCTGGGACGCACCGTGGTCACGGGCCTGCGCCGCGGCGCCGACGGCAGCGGCACCGGCGCAGCACCCTCTCGCGAGGCATTGCAGGCAGCCATAGGCGACGCCACGGTCGTTGCCACTTTCGACGCCTCGGCCACTTCGATGTATTGCTACACCGTTTCGGGTATGGCGGGTCTGGGTATCGCGACGCTGGATGTTCAGCTCGTCGACTACTACGACGACTACCGCCACCGCGGTGCTTTGGCGTCTCATTTTTCGGCGCTGCCGTTCACCGCTGCGGGCTATGGCGCGCGCCGTGGCACCGACGCCGACCTTGTTGCGGCGAAGGGATTGCTGACCGGCGGCCTGAAGCGTGTGTTGGACGGCACATCGTCGATGCTTGCCCACGACACGTACTACGACTACCGCCACCGCGCCAT
>JAVBMJ010000089.1:0-10623 GCA_031552535.1 Rikenellaceae bacterium | reverse complement strand
AGGCGCATTTTGAGTTTTCGATTTGAATTTACAGACTGTTGAATTATATGAATCGTTGCGAGCAAAACATGCTCTAAGTGGGATAAAACCCATATTCGAAT
The DNA here is from genome assembly GCA_031552535.1 of Rikenellaceae bacterium. Lineage (GTDB taxonomy): Bacteria > Bacteroidota > Bacteroidia > Bacteroidales > Rikenellaceae > JAVBMJ01. Next base: position 10,522 of record JAVBMJ010000089.1, on the reverse strand, counting down.
TTATTTTCATCAGGCGAAAAACATTAACGCACCAGTAGTATTTTATCAATATTTTTTGAGATTCTTTCGAGCGTATTTTGGTTTTTTCATCAGTCACTTGGCCCGCCAAGCTCCTTTTTCAAAAATCAAAATCCATCTCGAAATAAGTCTCAAATAATATCGCAATAATTATTTCACATTACTTAGTATAGAATTGAGGAAAATTACACGAACGCTGATAATTTCGACTATATTTTTATAAATTTGTTTTCGCAATATCCAGTAATCCGCCGATACCATGCAAAGAATCTTGTCTGCTTTATTTGTGCTCCTATTGCTGTGCACGTTAACGGCGCAGGCCCAGCCTCGGGTTGGAGTATGTACAATGTTGTCTAATGCAGCCAGATGCCGTGATGCGGGAGCTTCATATATTGAAGAGAGTGTCGGACGTTTTCTGGTTCCGGATAAAAGCGATGCCGAGTTTGAGGCTATCTTTACAAAAGCCGCTTTATCGCCTCTGCCGGTGTATGCGTGCAATGGTTTTTTCCCCCGCACGATGCGTCTTACGGGAGATAATGCCGACCATAAGGCGGCGTTGGCATATGCCACGGTAGCGCTACAGAGGGCGGGACGTGCCGGAGTGAAGATAATAGTGCTCGGCAGCGGCGCCGCAAGAGCCCTTCCTGACGGTTACGCCTGGCAACGCGGTGAAGCACAATTTATAGACTTCCTGAAACAATTGGGGCCGGTGGCAAAAAAAAACGGGGTTGTCATTGCGATAGAACCTCTGTACCGTGAGGAGTGTAACTTTATTAATATGGTAAGCGAGGGGGTGGCCATCGCAAAGAAGGTGAATAATTCTAACATCAGAGTTCTGGCTGATTTTTACCATATGATGTGTATGGGCGAAGGCCCCGGGGTAATAGGTAAGGAGAGTAAATATATCGTGCATTGCCACGTTGCGGAGAAGCGTAACCGCGCTGTACCGGGGACCTGCGAAGAGGACCTTTCTCCATATTACAATGCGCTTTTGGCGGCGAAATACAAAGGATGTATTTCGCTGGAATGTCGCTGGACGGACTTCGACCGGGAGGTGGAATATGGGGTGCCCACGGTTATATACGGTCTGTCGAAAGACAATAAACTCACCTCTCTGGAAATAGCCGAAGGGTGGAGGCTACTGTGGGACGGCAGCACTTCGAACGGTTGGCAGGGGATCAAAAAAGACGGATTTCCCGTAAGCGGTTGGTCGATGAAATATGGTATGTTGCATATAGCTGCCAATGGCGGCAAGCCTTCGGGCGGCGATATAATCACGATGCGGAAATATGGAGACTTCGAGTTGTCGGTGGATTTTAAATTCGGAAGAGGCGCCAACAGCGGCATTAAATATTTTATAACCGAAGCACACGACACCAGACTGGTCTCGGCAGTGGGTTGCGAATACCAGATCCTCGACGACGAGAACCATCCCGATGCAAAACTGGGCATCGATGGCAATCGCACCCTGGGATCGCTTTATGACATTATTCCTCCCTATGCTTCCAAAAAACGCGTGGATCGTGACGGATTCAACACCGCCAGGATCGTGGTGCGCGGAGATGTGGTGGAGCATTGGCTCAACGGCAAGCAGATCCTCAGTTACCGGCGCGGTGATGGGCAGTGGGATAAATCGGTTGCGCAAAGTAAGTTCCGTTATACAATACCCCCTTTCGGAATGGCCCGCCATGGTTACATCCTGTTGCAGGACCACGGGGAAGATGTGTGGTTCAAAAATATAAAAATAAGGGAATTTTAAGTGGATGCCACAAAAGACAACTAACTCCTAAAACCGGGAACAGATATGGAAAAGATTTCAAGGCGCGATTTTATCAAAAAGGCGGGAATGGCTTCCGCAGGGCTCATGCTCGGAGGTATTGCACTGTCGAACAAGAGTTATGCGCGCATAAAAGGCGCCAACGACCGCATTAATGTCGGGGTGGTCGGGTTCTCCGACCGTTTTAAAGCCACGTTGCTACCCTGTTTTAATAAACTCAGGGGCGAGTTGAATTTCGATATAGTTGGAGTCTCTGATATCTGGAGCCTTCGCCGCGACGAAGGTGCCGACCATGTAGGCAAGCTCATGGGGCATCCGATGCGTAAATATGTGAATAACGACGCGCTTTATGCCGACAAGGATATAGATGCGGTTATCATATCGACTGCCGATTTCCAGCATGCCACGCACGCCATAGAAGCCGCCGAAGCCGGGCGCGACGCCTATGTCGAAAAACCGTTTGCCGAGACGATGGAGGACAACCGCCGGGCACGGGCTGCGGTGGAGAAATCGGGTATCATATTCCAGATGGGATCGCAACGCCGCAGCGGTCCAAACTACCATGCCGCCAACGATTATATCCGTTCGGGTAAGTTTGGCGACATTGTCATGTGCGAAATGACGTGGAATGTCAACCAGCCCGACCGTTGGCGCAGGCCGCTTCTGGTTCCCAAATGCAAGAAGGAGGATCTGGACTGGCAGCGCTATTTGTGCAATAGGCCATATGTGGATTTCGATCCGCGCAAATATCTCGAATACCGTCTTTTCTGGCCCTATTCGTCGGGTATTCCGGGGCAGTGGATGGCGCATCAGATCGACACGGTGCATTGGTTCACGGGATTGCACCATCCTCGCAGTGTAGTGGCCAACGGGGGTATATATTTATGGAAGGACGGCCGCACCAATTACGACACGCTTACCGCAGTGATGGATTATGGTCCGGCGGGAGATCCTTCCACCGGGTTCCAGGTGCTTTATTCTTCTCGTTTCACCAACTCGGCGGGAGGTGTCAAGGAGGTTTATTTTTCCAATGGCGGCGAGCTGAACCTCGAGACGAATATGGTTACTCCTACAGGTTATTTGCCGAAAGAAAATGCCGAACGTATGGGCTTGAAGGAGAATAAACTCGAAGAGTTCAGGCTTCAGGGTACAGCGGTCGAAACATCATCGAATACCGGGGAGGACGTTCTGTCGACACTTCACATGAGAAACTGGATGGAATGTATCCGCAACCGTAAACAGCCTAACGCCCCGGTTGAGGCGGCCTACGACCATTCGGTGGCCTGCATAATGGTGAATGCCGCCGTACGTACGAAACAGTTCGTACAGTTTGACGAAGAGCACCGCGAAGTTATTGCCGGAGGTAAGGTATTTCAGTATTGATTCGAGGCGTAAACTGTAGATTCCTACTGAAAACAAAGTCAATAAAATACATGCCCTGATTTTCAACATAAAATCAGACAGGCTCCGAACCGGCATGTGTTTACATGAGTGCTATGTAACGCGCCTTAGACGAAAATCCGGATATATTTTGTAAATTTGCTTCGGTGAAGCCGGAAGTCACGACCGGAAGTTCTCACAATATTCTAAAATAAAGCTTCTAAGAGTCTGTTTAAATATACTTTCCATAGGAAATCCAGGCAGACTCTAAATGGCAATTAAACAGTTCGCCTGACGAAAATCGATGGCGGGATAGTTTTTTCGGTCATGACCGCAGTTCGTGGCAAAGCCAATCTTTATTCGCATCAGAAATATGAATAAATATACCGTCAGGATATTACTGCGGCGCAGGACGCTGACATTTCTGGTTTTTCTGACCATCTCTGCGATATTATGGTATATCACGAAGTTGAGTTATGTTTACCAGACCGAGATTCCGGTGAAGGTTTCGGTGGCAGGTAATATCATAACAGCCCGTACGCTGGTCGAGGGGTCTGGATATAAGATACTGGCATATCGTCATTTTTTCAATAAACCCGTCGAGATACCTTTGGGGGAGTTGGAGTTGTCGCCAGTTTCAGATATCGCCGGGGAGTTTACGATAGACCCCTCTTCGATGCAGCGGGCATTGGCCCACCGTAAGAGTGATATCAAGGTGGTGTCTGTGGGTAATTTGCCACAGGTCGTACTTCATTGTGAAAAATGATGCTGCGCGTAGGATTGACCGGAGGTATCGGGAGTGGAAAGAGCACTGTCAGCCGGGTGTTCGCACTGCTTGGAGTCCCGGTTTATGACACCGACTCAAGGGCAAAAGAGTTGATGGGGTCTGTGCTGGCTGACGGGATCAAAAAATTGCTCGGCGACGAGGCTTTTGTCGGCGGCAAGCTTAACCGTAGTTATATAGCCGGGCGTATTTTTGCCGACACCCGGCTGCTTGGGCGGATCGATGCCATAGTCCACCCGGCAGTGGCCGATGATTTCGTGGCATGGGCCGCAGAGTGGGAACGCAAAGGTGCGGCTTATGTGGTTATGGAATGCGCTATTTTGTTTGAAGCCGGGTTTGAAAACTTTGTCGACAGGGTCGTAACGGTGTCTGCTCCTGAGCAGGAGCGTGTAGGACGTGTGGTAAGGCGTGGCGGGATCACCGAAGAGCAGGTCCGCGAACGCATCTCTTGCCAGTTGGACGACAAGGGGCGGGAGGAGAGATCGGACTATACGATATATAACAGCGAGGAGGATATGGTCGTGCCGCAGGTTCTGGCTCTGCATTATATCTTTACAGGTTGAAGTATTGTTTTCCATAATAGGCGCGCAGACCGACCCGAACGAAACTTCACATAAAGGACAAGAGATTGACTGGCATGAATATCGGCGACAAAACGTGGGATCCGTTCAGGCGGCAGGCCATGATGATACTTAATGTCACGCCCGATTCGTTTTATGCCGGCAGCAGGTTTGCGGATGAGGGGGAGATGCGCCGCCATGTAGAGTCAGGGCTGGAGCAGGGGGCGTCGATAGTTGATGTTGGAGGCTATTCGTCGCGTCCTGGGGCCGGCGATGTTCCTCCTCAGGAGGAATTCAGGCGTGTCGCAGGGGCAATGGATGTTTTATGCAGATATTTTCCCGATACGCCGGTTTCGGTAGATACGTTCCGTAGTGGAATAGTGCGGCGTGTAGTAGAGGAATTTGGCCCTGTGGTTGTCAACGATATATCGGCCGGAAGGTTTGACGGGAACATGATACCTTTGGTGGCGCAACTCGGGGTGCCGTATGTGGCAATGCATTCACGCGGTACTCCGCAGACTATGGAGGAGATGGACGGGTATGAAGCTGGTGTGACGGATGAGGTGGTGTCGTATCTCGAAAATAAGATCGCCGCTCTCCGCGAGGCGGGGGTGGAGCAGGTTATCGTGGATCCGGGATTCGGTTTTGCGAAAAGTCTGGAGCAGAACTATGAACTTCTGCGTTCGCTCGACAGGTTTGTTTTTCCCGGTGTTCCGTTGCTGGTGGGGCTGTCGCGCAAGTCGATGGTTTACCGGGTGACAGGCCGTGGACCGGGCGACGTCCTGGCCGGCACTGCGGCATTGCATTGGGAGTGCCTGCGTAAAGGGGCTTCGATCATTCGCGCTCATGATGTCGGGGAGGCTATGGATGTAATAAGGTTATTTAATTGTTATGCAGGATAATATGGAAATAAAAGAGATGATCTACGCCTCGGGGATACACAAAAGCTACGGTGACTTGGAGGTGCTGAGGGGTATAGACCTTACGATAAATAAGGGTGAAGTGGTTTCGATAGTCGGGGCGAGCGGCGCCGGCAAGACCACACTGTTGCAGATCATAGGCACTCTGAGCCGTCCTGGTGAGGGAGTTGTTACCGTAGACGGGGTCAGGGTCGACAGGTTGGGCGACGATGCTTTGTCTAAGTTCCGCAACCGGCATATAGGTTTTGTTTTCCAGTTCCACCACTTGCTGCCTGAGTTTACGGCATTGGAAAATGTGGCCATTCCCGCTTATATTGCGGGCGGCAACCGTCGCGAAGTCGAGGCGCATGCCAAAGAACTGCTTGAGATGATGGGCCTGTCGCACCGCACCTCGCATAAACCGGCCGAATTGTCCGGCGGCGAGCAGCAGCGCGTGGCCATAGCCCGTGCCCTGATAAACAATCCGGGAGTCATATTGGCCGACGAACCGTCGGGAAACCTCGACACTAAAAACAAGGAGGAGATACACCGCCTGTTTTTCGATCTTCGCGACCGCTTCGGGCACACCGTGGTAATAGTCACTCACGACGAGGGTCTGGCTTCGATGGCCGACCGGAGGATCGTTATGCGCGACGGTCTGATAGTGGCGTGATAAAGCGGTAAAGTTACAACGGCAGCGGAAATTACAGATGCACAAGAATGACACGTGAACTTACAAGCGAAGAACTCGGCGGGCTGCTCGAACGGCTTCATGACAAATACAACACTCCCGATTTCATAGACAACGATCCGATCAGCGTCCCGCATTCGTTTTCGTTGCGTGAAGACATAGAAATCAGCGGCTTCCTGGCGGCGACCATTGCGTGGGGTAACCGTAAGGCGATAGTTAGGAACGCCCGCCGGATGATGGAATTTATGGACGGTGCGCCTGCCGGCTTCGTGCGTGGAGCATCTCCGTCGGAACTCGATTCAGTTAAGCGTTTCGTACACCGAACGTTCAATGGCGACGATTTTGCGGCGTTTATACTGGCATTGCGCCGCCTTATGGAACAATGGGGCGGAATAGGCGGCTTCTTTGAATCGAAATGGGCTGAAACGGGCGACATGCGTGAGGTGTACTCGCAGTTCAGGCGCGTTTTTTTTGATTTCGAGCACCCGTCACGTACAGAGAAACACCTTTCGTCCATAGATAAGGGAGCCGCCTGCAAGCGCCTGTGCATGTACGTCAAATGGATGGTGCGCCGCGACGGTCACGGGGTCGATTTCGGCCTGTGGGACAGCATTCCGCCGTCGGCTCTTTATCTTCCCCTGGATGTGCATACGGCTTCGATGGGACGCGCCCTGGGGCTTCTGACCCGTAAGCAGAACGATTGGCGGGCGGTGGAGGAGATAACCTCGTCGCTACGGGAATATGATCCCGAGGATCCGGTACGCTACGATTTTTCACTTTTCGGGGCCGGGATCGACGGATTCCTGAAGTAGGATGCCACGGCCTTGGGGCAGATCGCATGAGGTGCTGGCAATAGCGCTAACCGGAGCGCAGGTATTATGGTTGTAAATAACAGATAGGTGTTTCATTTCAAGCAATTTTCGGTAAGCCATGATCGCAGCGCGATGAAAGTCGGCACCGATGGGGTGTTGCTTGGCGCGTGGTGTACATTGGGAAGCAGCGTGTGCCGGGTGCTCGACATAGGTACCGGTACCGGATTAATCGCATTGATGATATCCCAACGTTGCGGGGGCAGTTTGATAGATGCGCTGGAGATCGACCCCGGAAGCGCAGAGGAAGCCTACGATAATTTTTCGTCAAGTCCCTGGGCGGACCGCATCACGGCGATATGCGATTCGTTGCAGCATTTCACCACCGTATCCGCCGTCCGTTACGACAATATAGTTTGTAATCCTCCCTATTTCACCGATTCGTTGCGGTGTCCCGATGGCGAACGGTCCATGGCCCGGCATAACGTTACACTTAATTACGGCGAATTGACCGGGTGTGCGGCAAGGTTGCTCGCTCCCGGCGGCGTGCTGTCGCTTATCGTTCCCCGGCAATACGCCGAAACAGTAATCTCGCATGCAGGGAGTGTCGCATTGCACCTCGTAAGGCGGACCGATGTATTTCCGAAGCCCGGTTCCGCTCCGATAAGAAGTTTACTCGAGTTCTCGGCGAAGGCAGATTGCGACGGGCCACACCTTTCGACGCTGGTCATCGAATCGGGTACGCGCAACGACTATACCGGGGAGTACATCGCCCTTACCCGGGACTTTTATCTGAAGATGTAAGAGGATGTCTCAATTTCCTATTGAAAACATTTGTCGTTTCTTTTTGGCCTCTTTTCCCTGGAAATATTGTTACATAGCTCCGCTATGCTTCTCGATTTCCGCGTAAAATAACCCTGAAAATAATTCGCAACTATTTTCAGACAGACTCTAAAATAACGTCTCATGCACACCGCAAAATATCCCACGGCATCCAAGCGGTTGAGGTATCTCGTACCCATTGTCATTACCGTCATTGCCGGTCTGTGTTCCCGTATTTATGGGGTTTATCTCCCAAAATTATTGGCGGAATACATGGGTGATATACTCTGGGCATCGATGGCGTATTTCGGCATTTGCTTTCTTTGGGGTTCAATCAGAATACGTAGGGCGGCATTGTACGCGCTCGTTTTTTCATATTGCGTCGAGATCAGCCAGCTATGTCAGGCCGGTTGGATAAACGCCTTACGGCGTACGTTTATAGGAGCGATGGTATTGGGGCATGGGTTTTTGTGGTCGGACATAGTGTGTTACACCATAGGCGTTTTATTCGCGGCATTTATAGACATGGCTCTTATCCGAAAAGCGGCCGGATAAAATTAATTTGATATGCCTCCCGATTTCACTATATTTGTAAAATTAAAACATGGAACGATGAAGAATATCACTATTGCAATAGTTGCGGCGTGCTGTCTGCTGCCTTCGGCAGGCAATGCACAAAAAAAATCTGCGGAGCAGGCTCCGGGAGTGGTTTACACACTGCCGCGTACTGCTGTAAGCGTGACTATAACCATGCGCCGCGAGGTGGTACGCAAAGGACCTTACGCCCGCTATGCGCAGAAATACCTCGGGGCCATAGCTCCATTGGCCGATAAAGAGCTGTATTCCATCACTTCGGCCGTACTCGGCTATGAGGATACCTCCGACCCGTCGAAATGCTATACGATAGATGCCGCGGAACAGTTTGCCGGATTTCTGACGCATACCGACGGAGGATTTATAACTTCTGCGATAGGCGGCTCGCCTACAGTGGCCAAACATTCCGAAAACATATCTGTAGTAAATCAGGCCCCGGTTCCGGTATCGAATGTTATCTGCGACACGGCTTTCGTTAAGGCAGGTCTCGACCGCACCTCATCGGTGGAGCAGAGTCCCGAGGCCATGGCTGCCGATGCCGCCAATATGTTGTTTACATTGCGGAAGCGACGTTTCGACCTGATTACAGGCGAAGCCGGGGAGAATGTATACGGATCGGGGCTTTTTGCTGCGATTGCCGAAATGTCGCGCCTGGAGAATGAATATGTAGCGCTGTTTATGGGGAAGCAGTCGGTGCAGGAGATCACGCGCGAATATATCATAGTGCCCGACTCCGGGAAGATCAACCATATCGTATGCCGTTTTTCCGACCAATCAGGATTGCTCCCGGACAACGATTTGAGCGGTAAGCCTGTGGTATTGGAAATTAAGGCGGAATCTAAAGGTGTGGCAACTGCTCCGAAGCGCAATCCCAAGGATACCCGTCCTGCTCTTTACTATCGTATACCGGTGTCTACCAATGCCAGGGTACTCGACGGTAAGGACGAGATAGCCCGCCAGCGAATCCCGCTTGCACATTGGGGGGCTATTATCGATGTCCCGGTGGGAAGTGCGGCCAGATGATAAATACGGGGGGAGTGCCGACGAACCGCTATGAGCCTGTATGGTCACAATTTTCACAGGGATACTATTTTCAAAGTTATAATGCGGTTTTTGCGGTATCAGCAGAGTTGTAACAATGGGTTTTGAATTGGAGAGAGGCATATTGCTCAGGGAGTTGCGCCGTGGCACCAACGGAGGGGTCTCGGAGGCTATGGCCCGCAGGGGCATAGTGTATGGGGTGAATTACGGGGTTTCGGTCGTGTCTGTGCGTGAAGAGGCCGCCCGTTATGCGCCCGATCATGAGTTTGCCAAGGCCCTGTTCCGTGACAATGTACGCGAGTTATGCCTTGCTGCCACATATATCGCCGATCCGGCAATGATAAGCAGGGATGAGTTGGGGTTCTGGGCTTCGGGCATTGTCAACAGCGAAGTCGCCGAACATGTTGCCGGATTGGTTTCGAGACGCATGACGGTCAACGATATTGTCGATCTATGGCTGGATCCCGGCATCCCGTTGCAATGTTACGCCGCCTTGTTGGGTTTGACACGCTGGATAGCCCGTGGAGGCGTGTTGGGATCGAAAGAGCATGAGACTATTTGCCGGGTCCTGCCTATAGCCATGACGTGTGATAATCCATTTGTACGTCAGGGGGCCGGGCGTCTCGGAGAGCGTTTGAGCATGATAGTGCTGTAACCCGACGATATATAGCAATATGGCTAATGCATCATTACCGCAATATGTTTGGCGGAATCATGCCGTCTTACGGCTTCAGACTCTAATGGAACCAATTCCGGTTTTTGGGGTAGGGAATGTGGATAAAAAGAGTTGATGGAATACCCCTGATTGCATGGCTTTTCATCCACAGAGTTTGTCTAAATTTCCTATGGAAACTATTCGTCATTTCTTTTTGGTCTCTTTTTGACAAAAATCTCGTCACATAGTACCACTATGCTTCTCGATTTTCGCCTAAAATAGCCCTAAAAATAATTTGCAACTATTCTCCTGAGGAAAATTAGACAGACTCTCAGTTTTGTGTATTAGGGCTAGCATAAAGCCGTATGTTTGGGTTCTGTAAGGCGGTTTTGTGTTATACAAGTGAAATTTTTGAGACAATGTGGTTCCATTGGGGATAAAATTTCATGCGGTAGAACCCAAAACCGACAGGAAAACGAACGTGCGGGTTTA
>JAVBMJ010000042.1:0-41215 GCA_031552535.1 Rikenellaceae bacterium | reverse complement strand
ATTCGCATGGTTGTTAGAAAAAACAGATATTCAAAGAGCATCAAAGGTCAGATCGACGAATGGATTGATTGTGCATATTTTCAGTAAACTCGCTGCTGTATTTTTGAAAAAACTCGTGTTTAACTCTTAATTCGCATTAATAGTGTACTGTGAATTTTTAGTGCATATAAGCGTATGCACCTCCTCCGGCAAGACAGGTGCATTAGTGCATCCCCCTATATGAAAGGGGATGCATATGCACTTGCCCTATTTTCAGAATAATTCATCATCGGAGGGCAGGAGTATGCAATGGTATAGATCACCCTCTTTACGTAGCCTCCCATCTGTTAGGGCCTCGCCAATGAGCTTTTTGGCCCATCGTTCTTCACAACCATACATCGGCATAAACTCCGTCACCAATTCGGTGTAGGTATAACTGGCTTTACGCTTGAAGATGGAGATTAGAATTTCATCCCGACGCAGTTGAGTTTTGTTGAGGTAGGATGCTGTTTCGGGCTGAGGGACGCCATCGCAGATAGAAAACGACCACTTTTCGACCGGCGCGTTCCGGCAGGCAGTCTGTTCCACCGAAACCTTTCCGGATTTGTCCCTGGACACCTGGTAAATTTCGGAGCTCTTATTGCCGAGCTCGCTGCCCAGATGTCCGCGCATATTGGTATCGTTCTTGTTCTCGTGGAGAATGTTCATGATGCCTACCCGGTATCGATTGCAAAGCCCCATGAGTTTCCCGACCAGGGAGGAGCTTTCGCCGATATCGTTGAAGTCAGCACACAGGTCGCGTACACCGTCGATCAGCACGAAGTCAGGCATAAACTGCTCGATGGCCTCAACGATTTTTCCCAAACGCTCCTCGGTGGAGCATTCACGAAGCGTAATAACCCGATACCTATCGCTATTTACATGGGTAGGCCACCCACATAGCGCATGTACAACTCTGACTCTATCGACGATGTTGCCGGGACTCTGCTCCGTATCCACATGCAGAATTTTAATACTGGCCTTCTGGGCTTCGAATCCCATGTATTCGCCTCTCAGCATCGCCACCTCCATGCAAATGCAGGCAAAGGTCTTTCCCGATTTGAGTTTGCCGGCCATGGCTTGTAGGTCGCCTCGTGGGAGACAACCTACACCATTGTACTTCAAAAGGAAATCGATAGGGGGATATTCTTTTGCCAAATCGATTACATACCATGCAAAATTTTCTTTGCCGACTTCGACCTGGCTTACACCCCATTGGCAAAATTGGCTGAAATCTATAATATTTCGACTTCGCATAGCCTCACCCCTTTCTTGTCGCAATATTCGGCCAATTCCCGGCTCGGCTGTGTGTCGTACGCCACCACCTCCTTAATGCCAAGGTGTGGTCGATAGCAGTAATGAGCGCATTATCCAGGCGTTTTAACTTCACATCCTCGGTACACCGCCCCAAGAATGATATTTTGATAATGTGCTTTACAATACCACATTCTTCATCGATATGGGTAAAGGTGATCTCATAAGGCCGAACCCGGAATAACATTTTGTCGAAATTCCACTCCGCGAAGTCTGGAGCCATAAGGCTTTCAAGGAAGCTATTTTTCATGACACGCCTCCTTTCTGCCTTCTAAGTAGTTTTGCGCTTCAGTCGCAATTTCGGCACACGACCTTTTTTTTCCCGCCTCCAGGTAGTCGATCAGTTCGTTTTGAGAGAAATAAAGGCGGTTGCCCTGTTTCATGACGGGCAACTCGCCTTTGGATACCTTACTGTAGATGGTAGGTGTAGTGAGTCGCAGAAAGCCAGCTGCTTCTTGCACAGATAACAGCCGATCTACAGGTTTGAGAGGCTCAACTGGAATAGGTTGAACGTTTAGGTCCCGTATCTGCCTTTCGATACTGTCGAGCTTCGTTGTGATTTCCTCGAAGGGGTTGTGATTGCTTTGCATAAACATTTGATTTTAAAGGTTTATGCGACAAAAATCCCCGTATTGAAATCGGGCAACCGGTTATAACCGGTTACTATTTACCGTATTCTACTCTTCGTATTTTTTAATCAAATGTTCTAAGTCCGCTTGGGCACCCTTCTTCTTATCCTCAGGCAATAAATCAATCACCTTCTCAAATAATGCAACTCTATTCTTAAATATTACTGGAGTGCATTTTTCTGGCAACCCCCTTCTATTCGCAACCTTCATAAAGGAAGTATACGTATTGTATAATTTCGCGCCAGATGAATAACCATATGGCTTAATCCGCGCACTAGCATTTTCTTTGGTAACAACCTTGCCTAAATATATATGCAGCAAAGCGATCTCACTTATAGTTAGATTGTTTGCTATTGGAGTTTCTGCTTCAGGCTTTAATCTCTCTATTATTTCATATGAGAGTAGCAGTTCACTAGTTTTCTCCAGAATTCTATTATTGTCAAGCAGTCTCCCCTCTCTATATTCAAAATCGTATATGGATAGTCTCTTCGCCAAGTTTCGCTTGAATGTCTGATAATATTTTCTTTCAACAAAGATTTCCTCCTCGTCGAGAAAATCACAGTACATTTCTCTAAAATTCAATATAGTATCAACGATATCAGGAAGGTCGCTATTCTGCAGAATTCGTCTGTGCGTCTCTAACAGCGTGTCTTCTATTTCTTTTTCCGTAAATCCAAACTTCTTATATCGCAATGTGGACTCCAAAATATAAAGGTCTGTACCTTCAGGAGAATACAGTTCTCTACGATAAAGCCACTTGTATAACAACCTTACTTTCTGCTTATCGTTCATAATGCAGGCACTTATAAATCCAGTTTAATTTTGTCCGCTGCTTCACGCTTGGCCTCGTCCACGATCTTGGTGTAAATCTGAGTGGTCTTTATCTCCCGGTGGCCGAGCATTTTTGAAATCGTGAAAATATCTGTACCCTTGAACATCTGCAAGGTGGCAAAGGTGTGCCGGAAGCAATGAAACGTGATGTGCTTGGTGATCCCTGCCCCGGCTAACCACTCCTGCAAGGCTTTTTTGTGGTAAGACGCTGTTTTCAGCCCTACAAATACTTTGCTGCCGGGCTGTTGAGGCTTACCAAGCAGGGTATATGCCTGTTCAGATATAGGCAGGTTTTCTATGCCTTTGGTCTTTTGTTGCTGAAATTTAATATAATAACCTTGACCGGGAACGTGCTCGATTTCCCTCCACTCCAATTTATCTATGTCCGAAAACCTTAACCCCGTTAGTGCAGAAAATAGGGTGGCACGTCTTAATACATCGTCCGCACAGGGGGCTTTGACTAATTTATTGAGTTCTTCAAAGGTCAGGTACTCCCGGCGCGTCTCCGCAGCTTTGATGGAATCCACGCGGGCATTCAGATCGACCTGCAAAATCCCCTCTTTGTATGCCTGTTTCAACGCCGCTTTTACCTTATTGAAATAGGAGAGAGCCGAGTTCTGGGCCAAGGTCTCTTTCTTCCGGGTGCTTTTTATGCTCGGAGTGGTCAGCAGGTAATCTTTGAAGTCCTCCAAAAATTGCTCGTTGAGATCAATAAACTTGACCTTACCTCCCGTATATTTCTCCAGATAGGTCAGCGCCGACATCCAATTATCGTGGTTCGATCCACGCCGTTTGTTGGCAATTTTGCGGAAATAGGCCACGAAGTCGATCTCGCCCAGCTCCTTTTTCCGGAGCCGTTCCTTTTCGTATTCGTTGTATATCTCCGGCTTGTTGAGTTCATTTTCACGCTTCTGCCTGATCCCTTCGGCTAATTTGGTCTGTTCTGCGTTGTATTGCTTTTCGGTGGCATTACGGGGTTTTTCATGGATATACAAGCCCAGAAATTCCCTCCGGGTGGGGTCTCCCGTCTGAGGATGGGGAATCGCCGGATAGAAATCCAGATAGAGGCTTATACGCCCCTTGGATATACCTTTTTGCAATAATTTTACCTTGATTGCCATAACCGTAAAGTTACTTAAAAATCTTATCCAACAACTCTTTCGGGACATAAACGAACTTGCCCTGTTGAAATTTAGGGATTTCGTTACGTCTGATCAGATCATAAAGAGCCTTGCCGGATATTCCGAACTTTTTCTGCGCCTCTCCCATATTGTAGCATTCTTCGATAGAGTATTCTTTCTTAGGCGGTGTTGTCTGGTGCCTATTCAGCATATCGTTGAGGTCATAGCGCGCCACTATTGTTTTTCTCTGCATCGGATTAGACGCTCTTAATTGACTTGTATTGATGAGGTGGTAAACATTCTGCCGGGAGCAACCTAACAGTACAGCCACCTGTGGAACGGAAAGAAACTCCCGGTCTTCAATTTTAATTTCATTCAATCGTCCTGACTTAACTTTCTTTTCGGCGACCTCTGCATTGTTTGCAGAAATCTTTTCTTCACGTAGCCGGGCCTTATATGCTCGTTTGGAACACACAGGACTGCAATATTGGGTTGCCGTTGTCTGTGCTGTGAATTCCGCCCCACATTGTTTGCAGATGCGCTGTACCTTGATATAAGAAGTCATTTACCCTCGAATAAGTTTAAATAAGTGTAAATAGAGCTTGCTAAGTAAAATATGTCAACTGCAAAAGTAATGAAGAATTACAATAACTACGATGAGGTACAAATAAGGTACAAAATAATTCGAAACAAATGATTACTTTTGCAAACCGATCATCGAAATGATATCAATAAAAAAGCACTCTAAATGAGTGCTTTATATCTGGTTATTTATAATCGTTACCCGGTCGGTTTGCATCTCTTACTTTCCGATGCAGAACTTGGAGAATATTGATCCCAGGATTTCGTCAGTGGTTATTTCGCCGGTGATGACGCCCAGATGATGGAGTGATTCGCGGAGGTCTTGCGCAAGAAGGTCGCCGGAGAGGTAACCCGATGCCGATAAAGCGCGGTCCAGGGCGCCACGTGCGCTACACAGGGCTTCGTAGTGGCGCGAATTGGTGACCATGGCGGCGCCGGAATATGCAGCGAAAGATTCGGCGCAATGGGAAAGTCGACTTTTAAGTTCGTAAAGCCCTCCGCCGGTTTTAGCCGCAATGGCGATCACACAATCCACTACCGGGAAATTATCGTTATCCGGTAGTGATATACCACCATGAAAATAATCGTCAGCCGGTGGCTTGGAGCCACTCATTTCCGGGGTGCCCTCTTCCTCGTGACAGAGTGGCCCGGATAATCTTATATAGCGGGTTGTGCCTGGAGTTCCGGCTGCAATCTCCCTGCCGCCGGCATCCATCCTTACCGTTTCATGCCCGCCGTCAAACAGCAATGCCCCGGGCTCGACCTCCTGCAGCCGGTCGGTTTTGTTCACCACAATACACACCCGTTGTCCTTCTGTCAGGGGTAATTCCCGTAATTCGTCTTCTATGACCTCGCGCAGGCTTCTGTCGCCTCCGGCAAACAGCATCCCGTCGATAACCACTATCACTACGCGTGCTTCGGAGATCGATGCCATGGTTCGCTCGATCCCCATTTTTTCAAGTGGATCGGAGGTGGGGCGTACCCCGGCGGTATCTATAAAACGAAAAGTGACGTCGCCTATCGCAATGCATTCTTCTATCGTGTCACGTGTTGTGCCGGCAATATCCGATACCATTGCGCGTTGCTGTTTGAGCAATGCATTCATCAATGTCGACTTACCAGCATTAGGCTTGCCCACAATCGCTACCGGGATACCTCGTTTCAGTACGTTTCCTTTTGCGAACGACTCTATAAGTTCCTCCATGCGATCCGATAGCGATGTCATCAATTGCCGTAGTTCTCCCCGGTCGGCAAATGCTACCTCTTCTTCCGAAAAATCGAGTTCGAGTTCCAGCAACGCGACCAACTCCAGTAAGCGGCTCCGCAACACGGCGAGCTCAGAAGAGTAGCCTCCCCGCATCTGGCTTGCGGCCAGAGTATGCGATGCCTTGTCGTGCGATGCGATCATGTCGGCGACGGCTTCGGCTTGAGATAGGTCGAGTTTGCCAGCCATGAAGGCCCTGACTGTGAACTCCCCCGGCGAAGCGGCCCTGGCACCGCGAGAGATCATAAGGAGAATGATTTCACGTACGATATACGACGATGCGTGACATGATATTTCCACCATATCTTCGCCGGTATAAGAATGCGGTGCACGGAAGACGCTGACCAACACTTCGTCGATTACACGGTCGCCGTCTGTAATATTGCCGTATCGTATCGTATACCCCGGCGTTTTGCAGAGACTCTCTCTGCCGTGTCGCGGACGGAACACCCCGTCGCATATGGCAATGGCATCGCTGCCGCTCATACGCACAATGGCAATAGCCCCGCCACTGCCTGTCGACAGGGCGACTATGGTTCCTTCGCTATACACTTTTAAGGGATTATTTGAATATCACAAGTTTTTGCCCTACCGACAACCGGTTGGCGCTCTTGAGTTTATTCCACTTCATTATCTGGGATGTGGTGACCCCGTACCTGCGGGCGATGCTTCCGAGCACCTCGCCGCTCTTGACTTTGTGTGTGATGTGTTTAGCCGTGAACTCCTCCTTGTCTTTAAGGACATAGGTGTCGCCCGAACGTTTGATATATTTCGCCAGATAGACCGTATCCTTGCCGTGTATCTCCGGCTCCAACTCTATATACTTCGATACGGCCCGCTGGGGAAGCGTCAGCGCATAAGGCCGGTCGAGCGCCGGAATGATATCGAGTTTGTATTGCGGGTTGAGCATGCGCAATGTTTCGACCGATACGTCCAGCGACGAAGATATCTGCTCGAAGTGCATCAGCCTGCGTACCATCACAGTATCCGTAGCCAATGGGAGGGGTGGAGGGCAGGGTTGTATCTGGTGCTGTTTGTGGAATGTGTAGGCATAGGTGGCTGCGACGAATGATGGGAAATAACCGCGTGTTTCCCGTGGCAGGTAGGGGTAGATGTCCCAGAATGTTTTGGCGTTTTCGCCTGCCCGCTTCAGTGCTTTATTCACGTTCCCCGGGCCGCAGTTGTAGGCCGATATGGCCAGCGACCAGTCGCCGTAGATCCCGTAGAGGTATTTAAGGTATTTGCATCCGGCTCTCGTTGCGGCTACCGGATCGCAGCGCATGTCGACGAACGATGTTATCTCCAGACCGTAAACCCTGCCCGTAGCTGGCATGAACTGCCACAGGCCGCACGCTCCGGCACGCGACATGGCGGTGGGGATCAGTGCCGATTCGATCACCGGCAGCATTCGCAACTCGACCGGCATCGACTCTTTGATCAACTCCTCCTCGATCATAGGGAAGTAGTATTGCGACGTTCCGAGTATCCTCTCCAGGGTACGTTTGCGTGACTGGGTGTATACAACGAGATATTTTTTTATTATATCGTTGTAAGGCAGCTCTATCGGTGAGAGGATCATACGCAGCCTTGCACGGTATACCGAATCGGGCAAGGCGCCTGACATCGAGATCGTACTGTCCGATTCGAGATCTATGAAGTCGTGGAAGAACGCATCGAACGACCCCACAGTCTGCTCGGCATAGCTGCACGAAAGCAGCGAATCGTATACCTCGGGCGAATACGCAAGGTTAAGGTGTCCGTAAGGCGAACTTGCCGTTTCATGCCCTTCAATGGAGAGGGGCGCTGCCAGAAGCGCTATGGCTGGTATGATAACTGTTTTTTTCATGGTCTGAATTCGGTTTGTCGGACCGGGGTTATGCGCACCACGGCCTGGAAACGTTAAAAGCGAATCGTAAGGTTCAGCCCCGGGAAAGCCGCCCGGGGGGATTGCATGGCATAAAAAGTGGTGATCGTAGGCTCGATGGTCATTGCCAGGTTGTCGCTGATGTCGTAGCCTTTCATGTAGGCGTCGGAGTGGGCATCGATAATGTTCAACAGATACCAGGCCCCGGTGAGGATAATACAGAAGTCGCGGTTACGGCGGTAGTTGCCGCGTATACTGGCCAGGCGGTCTGCCGATATTCTGCCGTCAAACTCGTCATGGGTATCGGGGTTGTTGTCTGTGTTCAATTCGTAAGCGAGTTTGAAGCGCTTATATCCCCTTGAATTCCAGTCTATAAGGTAGACCATAAAGGCAAACCCGCCTGCAACGATGGGTACTTTCCAGTAGCTTTTGTTGTAAAATTGTCCTGCTCCGGGACAAATCGTAGAGAGTGTGGTCGCTTTTTTGACCGTGGTCATGGATCCTTCGTAGTTGACTGCGGCATCGCCCAGGAAATATATATACGAAGCCAGGGCGGCGGAGTATAACAGTTGTTTGTAGGTGTTGTGCCGTATCATCGGTATCTGCACCTCGTCGAGTTGCGCCTGTGTGGCGTTGTCGCGCACCAGGGCGTCATACTGGTTTCTGTAATCGATATACGTGCGCCTTTGCTGCGATCCGAGCCACAGCGTTGTGCCAAGCACCCCGTAGAGTACCGGTATTTTCCAGTATTGTTCGTTGTAAGCCTGTCCGAAGCCGGGTACTACGGCCGATATCCAGCAGACCCGCGACAGTGATATCGAGTCGCGAAACAGTGCGCTATGGCGGTATGTGGACGTGTCGGCCAACTCGCGTTGATAGCGTCTCCTCTCACGGGCCGTAAGATGCGACAGCGAATCCTGCAATACAGAATCGGACCTGTGCAACGAATCGGTTTTGTGGGCTTGCGCCAATAGCAGCGAGTCGCCGTGGTAAAGCGAATCGGCTTCGAGTATCTTTTTTCCTAACGAATCTGGCGGCGAACCGGGCTTGATCTCGCGCATCACCCCTCCCTCCACTACGAATGTTTTTGGCGATTCGGGTGCGGGTACCTCTTTCTTCTTCCCCGACTTGGCTTTATTGTTGTCAGGCTTTGAGCCGGGAGCCTGCGGATATGCGGCGTAATGGCCCAGTACGAGCAATCCCGTACACAGAATAAGGATGATTCTATTGAACACTGCTTTTGCCGCCACTCCTTAGTTTCTTGTGTTTATCCTTTCCAGAAACGACTCTATATCGCTGTCCGAGGCGAAATCTATCACTATTTTTCCCCCGCCCCCCTTACGGTTCTTCTTTATGCTTATCTCCTGCGAGAACAATTCCTCCAGCCGCTCCACCAGACTGGCATAGCTGTCGGGGAACTCTTCTTCCTGCACAGGCTCCCGTACGGGTTTATCCTCGGCCATGCTTTTAGCCAACTCTTCGGACTGACGCACCGAAAGCCCCTTTTTTACAATACGTTTCAAAAGGCCCACCTGCCGCGCCGGGTCCTCCAGCGAGGCTATAGCCTTTGCATGCCCCATTGTTACCAACTCCTCGCGCAGCGCAAGTTGGACCTCGGCCGGAAGTTTCAACAAGCGCATATAATTGGCCACCGTCGAACGTTTTTTCCCGACACGCGACGAGAGCGCGTCCTGCGTCAGGCTGCACTCGTCGATAAGCCGTTGCAGGCTGAGCGCTACTTCCATTGCATTGAGGTCCTGCCGCTGTATATTCTCCACGAGCGCCATCTCATGCATTGCCTGGTCGTCAGCCTCACGAACATATGCAGGAATGGTATCCAGTCCGGCCAGTTGCGAAGCCCTCCAACGCCTTTCGCCGCTTATGAGCGTGTAACGCCCGTCGCTCTCCTTCTTCAACGTAACAGGCTGTATCACCCCGAGTATTTTGATCGAATCTGCCAACTCTTCGAGTGCATCTTCGTCGAAGCGCGTACGCGGTTGTTTGGGGTTGGGCGAGATCAGGCCGACGGCTATCTCCTCCATGCTGCTGGCTGTGTGCTTGACGGTGAGAGCCGTAGTGTCTATGTCAAAAATAGCGTCGAGGCCGCGCCCCAAACCTTTGTTCTTAATTTGCATGATTTATCGTTAACTTTTCGTTCACAGCCGGCAAACTTTGTATATATTCTGCAACGTATGCCGGTCACGATTTATTTTGTGTTCCTGCGTATTAATTCTTTTGCCAGCGACAGGTAGTTGGCGCTCCCGGCCGACGCCGCATCGTGCAACAGGGCCGGTTTGCCGTAACTGGGCGCTTCGCTGAGCCTGATGTTACGCCCCACAATGGTATCGAAGGTCAACTCCCCGAAGTGTTCGCGCACCTCCAGCGCCACCTGGTTGGCGAGTCGTGTCCGGGCATACATCGTAAGCAGGAACCCTTCTATTTCCAGTGACGGATTTAGTTTCCCCTTAACCATTTTAACTGTATTCAGCAGCTTTCCCAACCCCTCCAGCGCAAAATATTCGCATTGCACGGGTATCAGCACCGAATCGGCAGCCACCAACGCATTGACTGTAACGAAGCCCAGCGACGGAGAACAGTCTATCAGAATATAGTCATAGTCGTCCTTTACCTTTTCGAGCATGCGCGCTATGCGGAAGTGCCCTTCCTTCATATTGGGAAGTTCGGTATCGGCCCCTACGAGGTTGATGTTCGACGGTAACACATACAAAAACTCTATATCAGGGGACTTGACGATGACCTCCGCAGCTGGCTTCGAATCTATTATGCATTCGTAGATGCTCTCTCCGTTTATATCCAGCCCGAGCCCCGAGGTGGCATTAGCCTGCGGGTCGGCATCTACCAGCAGGCACTTTTTCCCCAATACGGCAAGGCTTGCGGCGAGGTTTATCGCTGTCGTAGTTTTGCCTACTCCTCCCTTTTGATTGGCGAGAGCTATTATTTTCCCCATAATAACACGCTAATTTATCCTGCAATTATACGCAAAAAGTTGCGATTTGCCCAATATCTGATCCATATTTACAAAATATCCCTCGCCGGTGTATCCGGTTCAGAAGAAAACCGTACCTTTGATATTTTATTCGTAAAGGAACTTTAAACCGTTGGAAAATGGGAAACCTCAAGGGATGTAATTTCCTTAAACTGATCGATCTTACCTCCGCAGAACTAACAGGTCTGCTCGACCTGTCGGCAAAACTTAAAGCCGATAAAAAATCTGGCAGGGAGGTAAAAAGCCTTACCGGTAAAAACATAGTCCTGATATTCGAGAAAGATTCTACGCGAACCCGGTGCGCATTTGAAGTAGCTGCCTTCGACCAGGGCGCCCGTGTCACCTATCTCGGCCCTACGGGATCACAGATCGGTAAGAAAGAAAGCATTCGTGATACCGCCAGGGTGCTGGGGCGTATGTACGACGGCATAGAGTATCGTGGCTGGGGACAGGAGATAGTCGAAGAACTTGCACATTATGCGGGCGTTCCCGTGTGGAACGGCCTTACGGTAGAGGCTCATCCGACGCAGGTATTGGCCGATTTTCTCACTATGCGTGAGCATTCGGGCAGGCAGCTCGATGAATTGTCATTCTGCTTTGTGGGTGATGCGCATAATAACGTGGCCAATTCGTTGATGGTCGGAGCCGCCCTTATGGGAATGGATTACCGGGCCGTATCGCCCGCTGAATGCGCTCCTGATCCGTTGCTTGTGGAGCGTTGCCGGGAGATAGCTCGTGAGTCCGGCGCCAGGATAGCCGTCACAACTTCGGTCCCGGAGGGTGTCGCCGGATGCGACTTCGTTTATACCGACGTTTGGGTGTCTATGGGCGAGAGCGACCGGGTATGGGAGGAACGCATAAATCTTCTGAGTCCTTACAGGGTCGACGCCGCTTTGATGAAAGCTACGGGTAAACCGGAGGCAAAATTTCTGCATTGCCTGCCTGCCTTCCATAACCTTGAGACAGTTGTCGCACGTGATATTTATGACCGGTTCGCCTTGACTGAGATGGAGGTTTCGGAAGAGGTGTTCGAGTCTGAAGCGTCGGTGGTCTTCGACCAGGCCGAGAATCGCATGCACACAATCAAAGCGGTCATGGTGGCTACTTTGGGCGAAGATTCAGACAGACTCTAACGGATTTTCCCCGCCTTCCTTTTGTGGCGGCGTTTTATCCAGAAGAATATCCCTGCGCCAATGGCTATCAGGAATGGCCAGGCCTGCAGCATCGCCAGCAGGAAATCGACAAAGGCATACCATCCGGTCGACAGGGAGCCTTTCATCTTTTCTGCGAAGCCGCCCCGCCTGCCGGGGGTGAATTTGTATTCGGTATTCCGGTACAGATCCAGTGAAAGCGTGCTGTACGATATCTGGTTCTTAAGAAGACGCAGACGACCTTCGGCGCTTTCTATCTCCTCTTCGAGATTACGTATTCTCTCCTCGACTTCGAGGATGTCTTTGACCGTCGCCGCACGCCTGACCAGCTCGCGGTAACGGGCAAGGTATTCGCGTTTATTGACGAGCCGTGTTTCGATATCGACATACTGGTCGGTGACGTCGCGGGTATTGATGCGTTTATCCGTTATTTCACCCCCACCGGCTTCGATGGCGGCAATGAAACGGTCGAAGTCTGAGGAGGGGATGCGTATGTTTAGCGAAAATCCCGTCCTGTCGCTCAATGTGTAGTAATTATCCCCGGCGTAATAGCCCTTGAAACGCTTTAGCAGCGAATCTATCCCGGCCTTAGCCCCCTTAAGGTCGGTTACACGGACCGACATGTTACCGTCTTTTATTATCTTCCTATCAGCTGTCTCCACGGCAAACTCCTGCTGCGGCACAGGAATCTCATCGTTGTCCTCCGCTACCATATACTCTATGGATTCGGCCATACTTTCGGCCGCAACCATAACCTCATCGTTGTAAGATTGCGAACACGCGACGGTGAGCAGTCCCGATGCAAGGACGATAAAGCAGTTTCTCATACTATGCGGTTTAGGATATGTCGCTACAAATATACGAATCCGGTACGAAGATCAGCGCAATTTTCGTATTTTTGTAGTTTAACCGATCCCCGTTATGAATAAAGGTATATCAGGGCCTGCGCCTTACGCAACCATAGAGCCTATCATGGATTATCACAACCTGATGCGCCGGCGCATCAGGAAGATATTGTTGATATGCAGCAGTTATGACGCCTACACCCTCGAAGAGGACGGCCGGCTCGACAGCCAGATCAAGCGCGAATACCTCGACCTGAACCTCAGCAATCCCCCCTCGTTTACGCGTGTCACCACGACTGCCGAGGCGATAACGCGCCTGTCTGCGGAGAATGATTTCGATCTTATAATCAGTATGTACAACGTCGGGGCTCCCGATGTTTTCGAGTTCGGCAAGATCGTCGACCGCGATTTCGGGGCGACGCCCGTGGTTCTGCTCACCAATTTCTCGCGGGATATCTACCGGCGCATAGAGGAGGAGGACAGGTCGGGGATCGACTATATTTTCTGCTGGCACGGCAACGCCGACCTCATCCTGGCCATTATCAAGACCATCGAGGACGCCATGAATGCCGACAACGATATTATTAGCGTGGGTGTACAGTCGATACTCCTGGTCGAGGACTCTATACGCTACTATTCGACCTATCTCCCGGCGATATATAAACTGGTGTTGCAACAGAGCAACGAGTTCCTGAAAGAGGCGCTCAACGAACAGCAACAGACTCTCCGCAAGCGAGCCAGGCCTAAAATACTGCTCGCCACGAACTATACCGACGCCGTAAATCTCTATGAGCGTTATAAGAACAACCTGCTGGGTGTCATATCCGACGTGGGTTTCGTGATCAATAAAACCGACCGTTCGCAGGACGAAAAACTCGATGCCGGGATCGACCTGTGCCGGTTGATTAAGCACGACAACCCTCTGATGCCTTTCCTGTTGCAATCCTCGCAGGAGAGCATGCGAGTGGTTGCCGACTCGCTGGGTGTGGGATTTATAGCCAAGTATTCCAAGAACCTGCTTCCGGAACTGTCGGACTATATAAGCCGTGAATTCGCTTTCGGCGATTTCGTTTTCAACGATCCAGCCACTGGAGGGGAGGTCGGGCGCGCCAAGGACCTGAGGCAGATGCAACAGGCGGTGGCCGAGTTGCCCGACGATGTGTTGCTGTATCATACCGAGCGCAACCACCTGTCGAAGTGGATGTATTCGCGCGGGCTGTTTTCGCTTGCCGGGGCGCTGAGGCAGGCCAGCAACCAGCAGTTCGCGACCACGCAGGAACTGCGTAAATTTGTCATAGACAAGATAGACGATTACCGTATCCTTCTGGGGCAGGGTGTCGTGGCGCGTTTCGAACCTGAGACTTACAGCCCGTATATCTGGTTTGCCCGCATAGGCGACGGGTCGCTCGGCGGCAAGGCCCGCGGGTTGGCTTTTGTCAACAGTATGTTGCAGAAGCATAATATCTACGACAGGTATGAAGGCGTGAGGGTGTTGCTGCCGCGCACAGTGGTGGTTTGCACCGACTATTTCGATTCGTTTATCAAGGACAACGGCCTGCAGTATGTAATTTCGGCCGATCTTTCCGATGACGAGATTCTGTCGGAGTTTGTGAGCTCCCGCCTTCCCGAGAAGTTGATAAACGAGTTGAGGGTCTATCTGGGACATGCCCGGGGGCCCTTGGCGATAAGATCGAGTTCCAAACTGGAGGACTCGCATTACCAGCCCTTCGCCGGGATATATTCCACTTACATGATCCCTCTTACGGATAATATAGACCAGATGTTGCGCCTGCTGACCAAGGCGATAAAGAGCGTATATGCGTCGGTGTATTTCTCGCAGAGCAGGGCTTATATCGCTTCCACGGCCAATGTGCTGAGCGAGGAGAAAATGGCCGTGGTGATACAGGAGATATGCGGAACCGAGGACGGCGGCTATTTCTTCCCGACGGTGTCAGGTGTGGCGCGGTCGATAAATTTTTATCCGATAGGGGAGGAGAAACCCGAAGACGGGGTGGCCAATATTGCGCTCGGTTTGGGCAAACTGGTGGTGGAAGGGGGGCAGACGCTGCGTTTTTCGCCGCGTTATCCCCGCAATGTGCTGCAACTTTCGACACCCGAGTTGGCGCTGAGGGATACGCAGCGCGAAATGTATGCCCTGGACCTCAAACCGGAAGAGTTTAAGACTTCTATCGACGATGCCGTCAACCTCCACCGCTTTGATGTTAACGCCGCCCGCAGGTTCCGTAATATGCGTTACGTGGCCTCGACCTGGGACCGGGATAACCAGAGCATATCCGATTCGCCTCACGGTGACGGGCGCAAGATAGTGACCTTCGCCCATATCCTTAAATACGGGACATTTCCCCTGGCTGAAATAATATGCGATCTGTTGGAGATGGGCCAGAAAGAGATGTGTACCCCCATAGAACTGGAGTTTGCAGTCAATATGGATGTCCCATACGGCGAGAAGAAGATCTTTAACTTCCTGCAGATACGTCCCGTTCCCGAGGTGCGTAGCCACTCGTCGCTCGACTGGAGCGGGATGAAGGTCGACGATGCGTTGATTTATGCCTGTAGCGCACTGGGGGCCGGAGCTGTGGAGGATGTGCGTGATGTGGTGTATGTGAAACCCGGGGCGTTCGATGCGGCTAAGACCATTGAGATGGTGCGGCAGGTGAGTGCGATCAATGCCGGGATGAAGGGACAACGGGCCGGGTATGTGCTTGTCGGGCCGGGACGCTGGGGGTCGAGCGATCCGTGGCTGGGCATTCCCGTTAAATGGCCCGACATATCGGAGGCAAGGGTGATCGTCGAGTGCGGCATGGAAGACTTCAGGATATCCCCCAGCCAGGGAACGCACTTCTTCCAAAACCTCACCTCATTAGGGGTTGGTTACCTGACCATAAATCCGTTTATGGGCGACGGCCGTTTCGATACCGCGTTGCTCGATTCGATGCCGGCCATCGAGGAGACGGCCTATGTAAGGCATGTGCGGTTCGAACATCCGCTTTATATCTTCGTCGACGGAAAGAACGGCAAGGCTGTCGTAAAACCTGTGAAATAAGTTTTGTCTATGTCTGAGGATCATTCACATGGCCATTCCCACGTGCACGGGGAAGATGGCAAAAGCATAAAACTGGCTTTCTTCCTGAATCTTGGATTCACGCTGGTGGAGATTGTCGGCGGTTTTCTGACGGGCAGTATCGCTATCGTCTCCGACGCGGTCCACGATGCGGGCGACTGCATATCGCTGGGGTTGGCGTGGTACCTCCAAAAGGTGTCGCAGCGGAGGCGCGACGAATATTTCTCGTATGGCTACAAACGCTTCTCGTTGTTGGGCGCAGTGATAATCTCGGTTATCCTGATCGTCAGTTCGGCGTTTGTGATACGTGAAAGCGTGCTGAGGTTCATGGAGCCGCGGACACCCGATGCCGGAGGGATGCTGATACTGGCGATTATCGGCTTTGCCGTCAACGGCTTTGCCGCTTTGCGCCTTAAACGTGGCAAGGGACTGAACCAACGGGCCGTTTTCCTGCACATGATGGAGGATGTGTTGGGATGGGCCGCGGTTTTGGTGGCCAGTGTGGTGATGATTTTTGTCGATGCTCCTTTCCTCGATCCGCTGTTGTCGATAGGCATATCGTTGTGGGTGCTGTGGAACGTTTATGGCAATATACGCGGTTCGTTCAAGGTGCTGTTACAGGGCACGCCCGCCGAGGTGGATGTTAAGGCGCTCGAAGACGGGATTGCCGCACTGGACGGCGTGGCGTCGATCCACGATGTGCATGTGTGGTCGCTCGACGGCGAGTCGAACATCGTGACTATGCATTTGGTCGTCGACCATAACGGCGACAGTGCGACGGTGCGACGTGTTAAAAATGAGGTGCGCGGCCTGTGTGACCGTTACGGAATTTCGCACGCCACTATAGAAACCGAGGCTCCTGGCGAAGAGTGCAGCTACGGCAGTTGTCCATATTAAGAGTCATATAATTTTCGCACGCCCCGATACAGGGTGCGGGCCGGCTACCGGCGAAGCGGCTTTGCCTTGTTGCGGGCATATATTAATAGAACAAGTGACCCTTTTTTTAAATTCTTATATAAAGCATTATGGCGAACACTATCGCCGCAATCTCACATTGGCGGTGCCGGTGATGCTCTCGCAACTCGGCCAGGTGGTGGTGCAGTTGGCCGACAACGTAATGGTAGGGTGGCTCGGTGCGGTGTCTTTGGCAGCGGTGTCGTTTGGCGGGGCGATCTATTTCCCTGTTTTCGTGGCGGGTCTCGGGCTCGCCATGGGGCTTACCCCAATAATAGGGGGAATGTTCGTGCAAAGGAATCACTTCGAATCGGCACGTTATTTTCAAAATTCCATAGTGCTTTACACCATTTCCGGTTGTCTGCTGACGGGTTTGCTGTTTGCCGCCATACCGTTGATGCACCACATGGGCCAGAGCCCTGAGGTGGTCGTGACGGCTATCCCGTATTTCAGATACCTTGCCTGGTCGATGATCCCGCTGATGCTCTTCTCGGCGTTCAAACAGTTCCTCGAAGGCATCGGGAACACGAAGGTGGCTATGTATATAATAATTATATCCAACGCCGTAAATATCGCGCTTAACTATCTGTTGATTTACGGCAAGTTGGGCTTTCCGGAGATGGGAGCGGCCGGGGCGGGATTGGCGACGCTTATATCGAGAATCATCATGCCGCCGATGATAATAGTCTATTTTTTCTGCAACCATTCGTTGAGGCGTTATTTGGGGATGTTCCGCGGGAGCTATTTCAACTGGCGCAGCACCCGCGAACTGCTCAGGGTGGGTGCTCCCATATCATTGCAGATGGTGCTCGAAACCTTGGCATTCGCCCTTAGCTCCATCATGATCGGCTGGTTGGGGGCTATAGCACTGGCCGCCAATCAAATAACTATCGCAATGGCAAACATGGCTTTCATGATAGTCATAGGGATTTCGGCAGCCACGACGATCAGGGTAAGTCATGAGATGGGGCGTGGCGACCTGCGCCAGGCGAAGCGTGCCGCCAATGCGTCATACCATATGGGATTTGTGTATAATCTTGTTATGGGTATGCTTTTTATCGCTCTGCGGAACTATATACCCCTTATTTTCACAAATGATCCGCATGTTGTGGAGGAAGCGGCATATTTGCTTATCTTTGCAGGGGTGTTCCAGATTTCAGACGGCATGCAGGTTATTTCGCTTGGCATACTGCGCGGGATGAAGGATGTGAACTATCCGATGGTCATCGCTCTGGTCTCTTATATCCTGGTCAACCTGCCGCTGGGCTACCTTTTCGGTTTTGTATTCGAATGGGGCGCAGGAGGCGTGTGGATGGGGTATATAGGCGGTCTCGGATTGGCCGCGGTTTTGCTTAATTGGCGTTACAGGCACCGCTACCGTATGCTCCGGGAAGCGTCGATGATAATATAACAGAAATAAACCGGTAAGATGGAAGATAAAAATATGGACATTTGCAGTTGTCAGGCCGATATGGGGCGCGGATGTCATTTTTGCAATTGCGGAACCGAGACGAAGGCCACACCGAGCGAGGGGTGCTACAAACTTCACGAATTGGATTGGATGGACGGTTTTCCCAACAACCTCTCCGACGAGATAGTGGAGGTGCGTTTTAAGAATACCCGCAAGGGTTTCTATCGTAATACCACCGGGGCGTCGCTCGGGCGTGGCGATATAGTGGCTGTGGAGGCGTCGCCGGGCCACGACATAGGGATAGTTTCGCTGACGGGCGACATTGTTGCGCGCCAGATGAAGAGGGTTGGGTTTACCCCATTCAACGGGGAGTTTCGTAAAGTCTACCGTAAGGCCAAACCCTATGACATCGAGAAGTGGCAGGAGGCTATAGCCATGGAGCACGACACGATGATCAGGTCGAGGCAGATCGCGGCCGATATGAAACTCAACATGAAGATAGGCGATGTGGAGTATCAGGGTGATAAGATCAAGGCGATATTCTACTACATAGCCGACGAGAGGGTCGATTTCCGCGAGTTGATAAAAGTTTTTGCCGAGCAGTTCCATATACGTATCGAGATGAAACAGATCGGGGCGCGGCAGGAGGCGGGACGCATAGGTGGCCTGGGGTCGTGCGGCAGGGAGTTGTGTTGTGCGTCGTGGGTGTCGAGTTTCGTGTCGATCACGACCAATTCGGCCCGCCACCAGGAGATTTCGCTTAACCCGCAGAAACTTGCCGGGCAGTGCAGCAAGTTGAAATGCTGCCTTGTTTATGAGTTGGATGCTTATCTCGACGCCCGTAAGGAGTTCCCCAGGCTTCATGGGCCGTTGCAGGCGCTGGATGGAGATTATTTTCTGGTTAAGAGCGATATCCTGGGCCGGACGATGAGTTTTTCCACCAGTCCCGGCGAAATGGCCAACATTGTGGTTCTGCCTGTTGGCAGGGTTAAAGAGGTGCTTGAGGCCAATAAGCGGGGAAAGAAGGTGGATAAGATTGCCGGGGATATAGCCATTGATTCCAAGACGGAGGATCCTGGATTTGTGAATGTCATAGGCGAAGAGAGCATCACCCGTTTTGATGAAAAGAAAGAGCGTGGCGCCCGCAAGATGTATCCGGAACATGGGAACCGTGGCCGTGGTAATGTTTCGCGTAATGGCTTTAAGGAGCGTGATAATGGAAATAAACCGGAGCAGGCCGCCCAGCCTGCCGCACGCCAGAATAATGATCGCAATTCGAAAACAGGCGGGGCGCAGCCTCGTCAGGAAAAATCCGCTAACAGGCAAAGTCCCGACGAGTATCGTCACGGCCGCAGGAATAACCATCGCGGTAAACCTGGCGAGGGCCGCGGCGATAAGGGCGGTAACGCTAATAATGGAGGAAACAAGGGGTAACAATGGGACGAGGAAAAGACAAGGCCCGCCGTTTTGCCGAGACCTACACTTTCGACAACATGGTGCAGCCTCCTTTCGAGGAGATTTTCGGACATGATCATAAATTCAAAGGACGTTGGCGTGAGGATTTTTTCGGCAACGGCAATCCAATAGTGCTCGAACTGGGTTGTGGCCGCGGCGAATACACCCTGAATCTCGCGAAAAAATATCCCGGAGTCAACTTTATCGGTATCGACATCAAAGGGGCCCGCATGTGGCGCGGAGCTAAAAGCGCTCTTGAAGAAAATGTTGCCAATGCAGCTTTTCTGCGCACCCGCATAGAGTTCATATCGTCTTTTTTTGCCGATGGCGAGGTGGATGGTATCTGGATTACGTTTCCCGACCCGCAGTTGAAAAAAAGCAGGGTTAAGAAACGTCTTACGGCTCCGGCATTTCTGGCATCATACCACCGTTTTCTCAGGCCGGGTGCTCCGATACATCTTAAGACCGACAGCCGCCATCTTCACGATTATACGCTGGCTGTAGTAGCTCATAATTCGCTTGTGCTCGAAGAAGCGTGTCCCGATATATACGGCTGTGGCATGGCCGATGAGTTGCTGTCGATAAAAACTGCTTACGAAACTAAGTTTCTGGCCTGCGGTTTGCCTATAACTTATCTCAGGTTTAATCTGGGGCCTGTTCCCCGGTTCTGCCCGCCATTATTCATCCCCGATGACGGATTGGCGTAGCTTTTTATAAAAGAGGCTACCTGTGAATAATAACGACACGCCCCCGAAAGTTAGACAAAACTTTCTGGGGCGTGTCGGCGTTGTTTCGTATCACTATATACCTCAATGCTGTGCCGGTACATCGGGGGTGGTTACCGTTCCCGATCCGATGAGCGGCACTCCGTCGATCTCCACACTCGTGCAACAGGAGTAGGCAAAGCCTACGGCCGATCCGGCTATCGATCCCCGGTATATATTGCCTGTGCCACCGGTCGTTATAGATGCCGAGGCGTTGTGCGATGTGTGAAGTGTCCCGTCTAATAGATCACCGACAATTCCGCCTATGTATGAATATGCCCCACTATTGGAAGAGGCTTCGATAGCCCCTTCGTTACGGCAATATTTTACAGATTCCGCAAATACGCCCGCCAAACCTCCGGCGCAGGATGAATTTACCGGAGATGTGGCACTTATACGGCCGTAGTTCGTGCAATACGATATAACTGATGGATAATCGGAGTGATAGCTGCCTGCATCTCCCATAATGCCTCCGATGCTAACATAACTGCCGGTACTTGTTACGGTAATATTGCCGTAGTTGTTGCACGAGGTGATATTGCAGAATGCTGCTTTAACTCCCACAATACCTCCGGCGGCTATGGGCATATTAGTGTTTATGGTCGTATTGCCGGACATGGTACAGCCTGATATATCGGAGAAGTAGCGGGTGCTCAGATTACCTTCGGCATATCCTGCCACACCACCGGCATAAACCACATTTGTAGCCCCATTCACAGTCACGTCCGCCGAGATATGAAGGTTCCTGACGCTGGTATTATCCTGAATGTATCCGAAGAAGCCGAAATATATCCATGAGAGAGACGTTACCGCCATTTCCCCGCTCACGGTGTGCCCTCCTCCGTCGAAGTTGCCTTTGAAAGAGTATGATGAATTTCCTATTGGAGTCCAAGTTGTCGAGGCGATGCGCAGGTCGGTGGTCAGTTTGAAGTACTTGCCGGTGTAGTCGGCGTTGGTTGTCGGGCCGTTGATCTGTTCTACCATCCACTTCAGGTCGGCGGCCGAAGAGATAAGATAGGGATCGGCTGCCGAATTGCCCGATCCGGAGATAGCCGCGGTGGACGTGGCTACGGTGGTGTCGTCGAATACGCTCGCCGTGTTGGCGAAACCGCCGGTGCCGGCGGTCAGCTGCGCGTCGTAGACCTTCCCTGCCAGGTAGCTAACCTGCGAGGGGATATTCACGGCATAGGTATAGATCGTCCCGTCGGTGCACGTTACGGCAACGGCCAGCTTCTGTGTCAACGTCGAGGGGAGCACGGCCATGTATGCCGTGAACGACGTGAAGTCGGCGGCGGTGCCGTCGGCTTTGAATATGCGTAGCGGCAACTGCTTCGACGAAGCTACCGTGGCTCCCGTGGCCGCTTTCTGGACTACCGTGATGTTCTCTCCCTCCTGACTGCTCAGGGCCAGCGACTTGGGAAACTTGCCGCCCAGGTCGAGCACGAACTTCAGCACGGCAACCTTGTGTGAGAACGTGAGTTCGGCGGGCAGCGCCGTGGCCGTGGCCGTCATGAAGTTGTAGTCCGACAGGTGGCTGGTCGAGGCAGCGCCTTTCTGTACCTGTCCTAAGACCGAGAAGTGGCAGTCGGCCAGCATCACGTCGCTCTTCGCAGCGGGAAAAAAGGCGGTGTAGGAGCCCGTGCCTGCAGGCGCCGTGCCCTTGAAGTTGCCCGTGGCGGCTCCGGCGGCGGTCTGGAGCGTGAACTTGCTACCCGCACCGCTGCGGTAGACCATAAACGCGTCGCCAGCAGACCACGTCACTCCCAATCCAGTCCCTGTGCCTCCCGGTGTGGCGTCGTTATGCGTCAGGCGGCTCATGCCGCCCTCGTGTGTGGCTGTAACAGTTATCTCCTCTCCGACAGGAGTCACTGCTGCAGGCTCGTTCTTATCGCACGCCGCCAGCATCACGACAGCCACTGCAAAAAATCCCTTCAACAGATAATTCTTCTTCATGAAAGTGTTTTTTTGATTTTTAATTTTTCAAAATTCCTTCCTGCCGTGGCTTAACCGAATATACCGCCGCCATGGCCCATGTCGTCGACACCGCCGGTGCCCGACTGTGCGAAGCCCTGCTCGCACGAGATCATAAAAACCTCCGAAACCGGAGGAAGGTAATTTTCGGAATGCATTTGTGAACTGTTTTTAGTGATCATATTTTGCATGTATTTGGACAAATATCGGAAAAAATTTCTTGTTCCGGTTTTATCCACATCAAAAAAAATACGTATTTTTCCCGCTTCAGGATGACATTTGGCGGTAAATAAGGGTTTTAGCTGAGGTTTTTTTATTGCAGTTTAATCGTGTGAAATTAATAACAAGTTAAATATTAGTTGTACCTTTGCGATGCGAAAAATTACAACATAAATATTTCTGTTATGGCAAATGATCAGCATCAAAGGCTTATGCAGGAGTTCCTTCCTGTATCCACCGCGAAGTGGGAAGAGGCTATTGAGAAGGACCTGAAAGGAGCCGACTATACGAAAAGACTCGTATGGCAGACCGCCGAAGGTTTTTCGGTAAGGCCCTATTATCGTGCAGAAGACCTCACCGGGATAAAATACCTGGGGTCGAAGATCGGGGAGTTCCCTTATGTCCGCGGCACACGCGATTGCAACAACTGGCGCATCCATCAGACCATTTCGGTGAGTTCTCCGGCCGAAGCCAATGCCACGGCGTTGAAGATGGTCGAGGGCGGGGTGGAATCGCTCGGATTCTGCATCCCCTCCGACGGATTTACAGGCGACGATGCGGCGAGTTTGCTGCGCGGGATCGACCTTACAACAGTAGATTTCGTATTTTGCGGTACGGGCCTAAAGGATGCTTTTGGCGCCGTAATCGAGTACGTAACGGCAGGCGGCTATAACCCGGAAGAGGTTAGGATAGCCTTCACGTTCGACCCTATTGTCAACGACCTTTCATTGAAGGGAGCGTTCGTTTGCGGCGAGACGGGCAGCCAATGTTTCGCACAGATGGCAGAAGTGATCAAAATGACTGCTAATCTCAAGCACATACGTGCTATAGGCGTCAATGGCCACAGGTTCCACAACAGCGGCTCGACCCTGGTGCAGGAACTGGCTTTCACGCTGGCCGTGGGGCATGAATATCTGGTGAAGATGATGGAGGCTGGCCTTACCATCGACCAGGCAGCGCATTCTGTGCGCTTCACGATGGGGGTAAGCGCCAATTATTTCATGGAGATAGCCAAAATACGAGCCGCACGCATGTTGTGGGCCAATATCGTGAAACAGTACGATCCGCAGAGTTCGTGCAGTGAGAAAATGATGTTGCATGCGGTGACTTCGCGCTGGAACATGACCATGTACGACCCGTATGTAAACATGCTGCGGGGCACTACCGAAGCCATGAGCGCGGCTATCGCCGGAGTGCGTTCGCTGGAGGTGTTGCCATTCGACGGCGCGTTCCGCAAACCTACCGATTTTTCATACCGCATCGCGCGCGGTACGCAATTGCTGCTGAAGCACGAATCGCGTTTCGACCAGGTCACCGACCCTTCGGGCGGCTCTTATTATATCGAGAACCTGACCCAAAGCATCGCGGAACAGGCTTGGGCGCTGTTCAGGGAGGTTGAGGATAAGGGCGGCTACATCGCCGCTTTCAAGGCCGGATTCGTGCAGGACGTTATCGAGGCCTCGGCTGCCAAAAAGAATATGAACATAGCTACCCGCCGCCAGACGTTGCTGGGAACCAACCAGTATCCCAATTTCACCGAAGTGGTGGCGGAAAAAGCAGCCTCATGCGGTTGCGGCACAGAGAAGAGTTCGTGCGTTTGCAGCGACGACGCGTCTACGGGAGCCGTATCGCGTGTGCTGAAGCCTTACCGTGGCGCAGAGGCGTTCGAGGAACTACGCCAGAGGATCGACCTCAGCGGCCGCGAACCCAAGGCGTTTATGCTTACCTGCGGGTCGCTGGCTTTCGCACGTGCACGTTCGCAGTTCTCATGCAACTTCTTCGCATGTGCCGGCATACGCGTCATGGACAATGTTCATTTCAGTTCGCTGGAGGTGGGCGTTAAAGAGGCGCTGGATGCCAAAGCCGACATCGTGGTGGTTTGCTCGTCGGATGACGAATATGCGACCATAGTTCCCGAAGTGCAGAAACTCCTGGGGAACAAGGCCATATTGGTCGTTGCCGGGGCTCCGGCATGCCAGGGTGAATTGGAAGCTGCCGGCATCAATCACTTTATCAGCGTGAAGAGCAACGTACTCGAAACGTTGAAAGGCTATTTGAATGAGTTGGGACTTTAATCGGGAGGTAAAATTATGAGAGCTAAATTTTCAGATATACAGATCGAAGGTTCGAACGCCGGACAGTGCCAGAAAAGCGCTTGCGGATGCGGCGAATCAGCATGGATGACTCCCGAGCAGATACCCGTAGGCAAGAGCTATTCTGCGGCCCAGCTCGAAGGCATGGAACACCTGGAGTATGCCGCCGGGATTGCACCATTCCTGAGGGGCCCCTATAGCACGATGTATGTTATGAAGCCGTGGACGATCCGCCAGTATGCCGGATTCTCGACTGCCGAAGAGAGTAACGCCTTCTACCGCCGCAACCTGGCTTCGGGGCAGAAGGGACTTTCTGTCGCTTTCGACCTGGCCACACACCGCGGATATAATGCCGACCACCCCCGGGTAGTGGGCGACGTGGGTAAAGCAGGGGTGTCGATTTGCTCGGTGGAGGATATGAAGGTGTTGTTCAACGGAATACCGCTTGACAAGATGTCGGTTTCGATGACCATGAACGGCGCGGTGCTTCCGGTGCTGGCGTTCTATATCGTGGCCGGATTGGAACAGGGCTGCACGCTCGACCAATTGAGCGGAACGATCCAGAACGATATCCTTAAAGAGTTCATGGTGCGTAATACCTATATTTATCCGCCCGAATTCTCGATGAAGATCATCGCCGATATCTTCGAATATACGTCGAAGAATATGCCTAAGTTCAACTCGATCTCTATTTCGGGTTACCACATGCAGGAGGCGGGCGCTACGGCCGACATCGAGTTGGCATACACGCTGGCCGACGGTTTGGAGTATCTCCGTACAGGGGTCAACGCCGGGATGGATATCGACGCCTTCGCGCCGCGCCTGTCGTTCTTCTGGGCCATAGGAATGAACCATTTCATGGAGATAGCCAAGATGAGGGCCGCCCGTCTACTGTGGGCAAAGATCGTCAAGCAGTTCAACCCGAAGAACCCCAAGTCGCTGGCACTCAGGACACACTCCCAAACGTCGGGATGGTCGCTGACCGAGCAGGATCCGTTCAACAACGTGGCGCGTACGGCTATCGAAGCCATGGCCGCCGCGCTGGGACACACCCAGTCGTTGCACACCAACGCTCTGGACGAAGCTATTGCTCTGCCTACCGATTTTTCGGCGCGTATCGCCCGTAACACCCAGATATATATCCAGGAGGAGACCGAAATTTGCCGCGAGGTCGACCCGTGGGCAGGTTCGTACTATGTGGAATACCTCACCAACGAAATTGCGCAACGTGCGTGGAAATTGATCGAAGAGGTGGAGGAACTGGGCGGAATGGCCAAAGCTATAGAAACCGGTCTGCCGAAGATGCGTATCGAAGAGGCTGCCGCCCGCAAACAGGCCCGCATCGATTCGAATCTCGACGTTATAGTAGGTCTGAACAAGTATCGCCTTGAAAAGGAGGACCCGATAGATATCCTCGACGTGGATAACACGGCTGTTCGCGAAGCACAGATAGCACGCCTGGACGAACTGCGTGCCAACCGCGACGAAAGAGCAGTGCGCGCAGCCCTCGAAGCCATTACAAAGTGTGTTGAAACCAAACAGGGTAACCTGTTGGAGCTGGCTGTCGAAGCGGCTAAGTTGCGTGCGTCGTTGGGCGAGATCTCCGATGCCTGCGAAAACGTGGTAGGCCGTTATAAAGCAGTTATACGTTCAATTTCAGGAGTATACAGTTCAGAAGTGAAAAACAACGAAGATTTTGACAAGGCGCGTACGATGGCTGCCGACTTCGCGAAGAAAGAGGGACGCCAGCCGCGTATCATGGTAGCCAAGTTGGGCCAGGACGGACACGACCGGGGTGCTAAAGTGGTTGCCACTGGTTATGCCGACATAGGTTTCGATGTGGATATGGGACCACTGTTCCAGACTCCGGCCGAGGCGGCCAAGCAAGCTGTGGAGAACGATGTCCATGTTGTGGGAGTATCGTCGCTGGCTGCAGGGCACAAGACTCTGGTTCCGCAGATCGTGGCCGAATTGAAAAAATTGGGGCGCGAGGATCTTATCGTGATAGTGGGTGGCGTTATTCCCGCGCAGGATTATGACGAACTCTACCGTAACGGTGCGGCAGCTATTTTCGGCCCCGGCACCCCTGTGTCTACGGCGGCTATCCGTATCCTTGAAATATTGATGGATTAACCGGAAACGGAGACATCTGTAAAGCGCTAAGGCCGGTGCAATTGCAACGGCCTTAGCGCTTTACAGGCAAACCGGCTATGGCAGACATTAGAGGGAATGAGAATAATGATGCCAATTTATATAAGGAGCGACGGGCGCCCTTAACGGCGCCCGTCAGATTCACAATCCGGGAAACGGCGAGGCCGCATCCGTCCGCTTAACCATCCGACAGTTTCAGTATGCGCTGAGAAGTAGGGTAAAGATTATTGACTCGTCCCCCGATGCGTTTTGCCCACCCTATCGGCAAACCGGAAAATGTAACGAGGTTTATGCCCTCGGCGAAAAGGTCCGGCCGGGAATCCTGCCGGGCAAGATATGCAAGGGCTTCCGGCAGCAAAAGATCCGCCCCGGCAACCGCATCCCGGCTCAGACCATGAAAAAGCGCCAGAGCATGTGAAGGCTTGAGGCGTCCTGAGTAGAGTTGGCCCATTTCAACCCCCGAGTAGATGGCTGACAGATTTTCCGAAAAGTATTTAATACGCGGGAACGCAGCGTTGTAATAACCATATAGTTGCTCGCCTATCATCTGAAAATGCATATATTCGGGCTGCCCGACCCACGATTTCGCTTCGCGCACTGCCTGGCGGCCTGCATCAGAGAAAGGCGTGCGACGCGGACGATGGTCCGTTTTACGCCGGCGACCTTCGCCTTTATACAATACCGCAGCAAAGAAGCCTTCGCCGCGCACGCGATGAGGGAAAAAGCGGAACGTGTTGACGCCACCCACCTCGCCGCATGCAACGCCCCATGACGGATCGACCTCTACCTCCGCCACATCGCAATCGTACTGGTCGATAAGCCACTCTATATTTTCTTCGTTTTCAGTGCGATTAAATGTACAGGTGCTGTATATCAACACCCCTCCTGGCTTCAGGGCCGGCCATACGTCCGCCAATATACGCCTTTGGCGGGCGGCACACAACCTGACGGTCTCCTCGCTCCATGCATCGACAACTTCCGGGCTCTTGCGAAACATGCCCTCACCCGAGCACGGCGCATCGATCAGCACCACATCGAAAGCGTGTTCCAGCGCTCCCAGGTGAGACGGATCGTTCGACGTGACGACAACATTGCCCACGCCCCATTTACGAACATTATCAGCCAGCGCCCCAGCCCTCTGCCGGATCGTTTCATTGGCCACTACAACGCCTTCCGGGCCAACAAGCGTCGACAACAGGGTGGTTTTTCCTCCCGGAGCGGCGCATAGATCGAGCACCGTAAGTCCTTCTGTTCGATTGCCGGTGGCCTCGCGCAAAAGGTGTTCCACGAACATCGACGAGGCCTCCTGCACATAATATTCCCCGCCATGGAAACGCGGATCAAGCGTAAATTGCGGCCTATGGTCCAGATACCTACCGTAACGGCACCACGGAACCTCCCCTCCGCCGGGCTTGTCGCCCAACTTAAAGGGATTGAAGCGCACGGAAACCGGTTTTTCCTCATTGCCCAACGTTTCCAGCAACATGGCACATTCGTCGCCAGGCATGATACCGCGCAACGATTCGACAAATGGTATGGGAAATTGTTTCAAATGATCGGATATATAATAAAACATAGATTATCATCCGCCGCTACTAAAGGCAGAATGGCAGCCTAGAGTCTGTCTAATTTTTCTATGGAAATATAGTGAAAGCCGAGCGGCAAGACGAAAACTTGTTTTCAGGCTTGTCCGAGGCGCATCCTATATTATGTAAAATAGTTGCGACTTATTTTTAGGGCCATTTTTCACGAAAATCGAGGAGCATAGTGGTGCTATGTGACGAAATTTTCGTGGTAAAGAGGCCAAAAAGAAACGATAAATGTTTTGCATAGGAAATTTAGACAGACTCTTACCCTACCGGCGGCGTATCTCCTCTATACGTTCCACAATAAAGTCGAGTTCGTGCGGATTATCTACAAAATTAACCGTGTCGACATCCACCGTGATCACCTCTCCCTGGTAGATATTCTCCACCCAGTTGTTATACTTACGGTTAAGCCTTTCGAGATAATCTTCCTCTATCGACATCTCGTAGCCACGGCCACGCTTTGTGATCTGGTTGACCAATGTAGGTACGCTAGCCTTTAGGTAGATCATCACATCGGGCACAGGGATCAGATGGTTGGCTAACTCGAATATCTTAAGGTATGTTTCATAGTCGCGCGTAGCCATCAGGCCCATTTGGTGCAGGTTATCGGCAAAGATATAGGCATCCTCATAAATAGTCCTGTCCTGCACAAGATTCTCACCCGAACGCAGGATATCCACCGCCTGCCTGATGCGGCTACCCAGAAAATAAATTTGCAGATTGAACGACCAGCGGTTCATATCTTCATAAAAATCACCTATATACGGATTATTACTATCCTCATAATAGGTCTTCATACCGCACCTCTGTGCAAGCATTTCGGTAAGAGTGGTCTTACCGCTGCCAATATTTCCGGTAACAGCTATATACATTATTGTCAAATTATTATCTACTCAAAACAAAAGTGTGTCAACATATACCTCGATCGACACGCCCGCCTTCTGGAGTTACCGCACAAATCACTCGCCCCCACCCTTGCATCACCCTCTTACATTTAACGCAACCTACCTTTCACCGCTCATTGCAAGCAATTCGTCGACATAGCGGCGGTCGTTATAAAGACGCGGCATTTTGTTTTGGCCACCCAATTTTCCATGCTCCCGCATCCACTGCATGAATGTACCCTCAGAAACAACACTCAGGCGCGGAGGCATAAGTGTTACATTTTTAATGCGTTTGGCTTCGTAGTCCGAATTTACATCCTGGAGGGCCGCATCGAGTCTGGCAACGAATAGTGCCTGATCCGATGGTGCCCTTCGGAATTCTACAACCCATTCGTGCGCCCCTTTGCGACGCCCCTCCATATATACCGGAGCTACCGTATAATCCGTGATCTCGGCTCCCGTAGCCTCACAGGCCGCGGTAAGCGCCCTTTCGGCGTTATCGACGATCACCTCTTCGCCAAAAGCGTTGATGAAGTGACGTGTACGCCCTGTGATCCTGATCCTGTGGGGGGAAGTCGACGTGAAAGTCACAACATCGCCTATCATATAACGCCACAATCCGCTACTGGTAGTTATCACCATGGCGTAGTCAACTCCCGGAACCACACCCTCCAAAGGTACGGCCGCCGACGGGTCGGTCAACTTATCCAGCGGCAGGAACTCATAGAATATTCTGTAATCGAGCATCAGCAACATATCGTCGCGCGAAGGGTCGTCATTGATCCCGAAAAACCCCTCGGAGGCGTTATATGTCTCCATATATTTCATCTTATCCGACGGGATAAGTCTGCGGTATTGCTCGCGGTAAGGGCCGAAATTCATGCCCCCATGGATGAACAACTCCATATTGGGCCACACCTCCAACAGGTTGGAAGCGCCGGTATAATCCAATATTTTATTCATCATCACCAGATTCCACGATGGAACTCCGGCAAACGCCGTGACATTCTCCGACAGCGTTTCGTCGCAGATAGCCTGAACCTTTCGGTCGAAGTCGGCGATAAGGGCCGTCTCGCGACTCGGCAACCGTTTCCATTCTGCCCACGACGGGGAATTTTCGATCAATATTGCCGACAGGTCGCCTGTCAATATCTCTCCTTCGCGTTCCACTTTGCGGCTCCCGCCCAACGTCATGGTCTTGCCCGAATAGACTTCACTGTCTGGATATAGCGACGAAAATATTGCTATCGTATCTTTAGGTCCCCGGTGGTGGCAATCTTTCAATCCTTCGGCAGTGACGGGTATATATTTGCTTTTATCTCCGGTGGTTCCCGACGACTTGGCGAACCATTTGACAGGCGAAGGCCATATCAGAGCCTCTTCGCCATCTTTGGTGCGTTTGATATACCGGCTGAAACTGTCATAATCACACAATTCCACTTTACGTTGGAAATCCTCGACCGTATTTACGCCTTCCAGCGAACGTTCGCGACCGAACTGTGTAGCAGCTCCGCGTTTGATGAGATACTCCAACTGTCTGGCCTGAACCTCTAAAGGCCGCATCTTGAAGAAATCTATCTCCGAAAGGCGCTTTTTAAAGAAAAGACCGACCAATTGTCCTGTTATAGAAGCCATGTGAAAATTTTAAATACTCATTTTGTATATGTAAATATCTTTCATTCAATTATCACGGCCCGATACGCCTGTGTCAATTCCCGTCAGGGATAAAGCTATGCCGTCAATTGAAGAACTTCCCGATACGCCCTATGGCGTCGGGTAGGGCAAAGACCACGACTCTGTCGTAAGCGTTGATGTCCATGTTGCCTGTGGCGATGAACACCTGGTCGCCGCGCACGATACCGCCTATTATGGCATCGTGAGGAAAATCGAGATGCTTTATCTTCTGCTTGGTCGCCGGGGAGTTGGGCTTGACTATAAACTCCAGCACCTCGGCCTCGCTGCCCGTCAGACACTTTATGGCCTGCACGTCGGTATTCATCGTGAAGCGGAAGATGTTGCTTGCCGTAATCTGCTTCTTGTTTATGATAGTATCTATACCTATGCTTTCCGCCAACTTGATATAGTTCAGGTTTTCCACCTCTGCTATGACCTTCTTGACCCCCATCTGTTTGGCCAGCATCGCCGCCAGGATATTTGTCTCCGAACGGCCCGTGACCGCCACGAAAGCATCCATGTTCGACAAGCCTTCCTCGATCATCGACTCCGTGTTACGCCCGTCTTCGTTGATGATCAGCGTCCCTTCGAGCTGTTCGGCCAGACGGTACGCTTTGTCCGGGTTGTAGTCTATGAGTTTGACATTGGCCTCGTGTTGCAATTCCGCCGCCACTCTCACTCCGATACGGCTTCCGCCCAGAATCATCAGGTTTTTTATCGCGATTTCCTTTTTTCCCGAATATGCCATCACCTCCTCGACTGATTCGCGA
This sequence comes from Rikenellaceae bacterium, assembly GCA_031552535.1. Lineage (GTDB taxonomy): Bacteria > Bacteroidota > Bacteroidia > Bacteroidales > Rikenellaceae > JAVBMJ01. The sequence goes on along the minus strand of JAVBMJ010000042.1, from coordinate 9,572 downwards.
TTGGTGACCACATATATAGTGTCCTCTTCCAGGAACTTGTCGCTTCCGCGCGGAATGAGCGTCTGTCCGCCGCGCATTATCGCCACCGTACGATAGGGAAGCCTGTCGCGGTCGGTGGTAGCCTCAAGCAGTGTTTTACCCACAAGCGACGACGAGCCGTCGAGTTTAAAAACGACCAAAGCCAGTTTGCCTCCCGAGAAATCGACATATTCCGATGTCGAGGTATGTCCCAGGAGGTTGATGACCTCGGCGGCGGCAAGTTTTTCGGGATAAAACAGGTAGTCGATACCCATGTTGATAAACAATTCCTTGTTGTTGGGTTCGAGATACTCGTTGTTGTCGATACGTGCGATCACCTTGGTTGCCCCGAGCTGTTTGGCGAGTATGGCCGACAGGACGTTGTCGTTTTCGGTATGGTTGACGGCGACGAATAGGTCGCATTTGCGCACCGATGCTTTTTTGAGCACGGCAAAAGCCGTACAATCGCCCTCGATGGTGACCACATCGGCCATTCCCGAGATCTCGTCCAGCAATTTGGGATCGGCATCGATTACCGTTATATCGTGTTTATTTCCGCTGAGCATCTTGGCAAGGTGACTACCCACTTCACCGGCCCCTGCGACGACTATTTTCATCTTTTATGTCAAAAAACAATTTAAACAGGTTCTGAATAAATCTCCGCAAATTTATAACTTTGCGGCCAAATAGCCTAATGATTCCCGTTTATTATCGTCACAATACCGGACGGCGGGTTGCAAAGAGGCAATACCACAGGATGATGACCGTTTTTTTGATAGCCCTAATCGCCGCCTCATTTTTTGTTTTGGCAATGTCTCTGACCCTGATATTCAAGGGCCGCCATATCGACTCGGAGATAGGCGATAACCGTAACATGAAAGAACGTGGTATAGAATGCGCTGCGCGCCAGTTTATGGATGAGGAGCGCAATCTTCGCGGCGAATGCTCCGTCCAATCAGAAGGTTGTGCGGGCAAAAGTTGTGCGAGTTGCGGCGATCATGATCAGCACCATACGCAAAAGCCGGTCTGATTTGCATATCGCAACCAAACCGGCCTTTGTTCACAGCTACCTCCTTGTGCTGACGATGTATTTATCGTCGATGTTTCTCATATGTAACAGACGAACTCTCCGTCGCCATTGAACCGCAGCGTCCGTCCGTCGGACAATTCGGCTTCATAACCGGTTCCTGCCTTCTCAATTCTGACTATCTCCGCTTCGGGGAACGCACGGGCGATATAGTCGGCTACAATACGCGGAATGAGTCTCCCCGACGTGCTGTTCATTCCGATAATGGCGTAGATCGCGGCCGCTGCGCCGGCAATGCCGAGAATGGTATAAAATGTACGTTTCATATCTGTACTGTTTTTATATGGTCACAACCAATATTGTGCCAAACTCTCTATCGCCGATATTTGTGTTCTTTACAGGGCGGGATATAAATGCAGGCCCTGTAAAAAACAGCCGGCAGGTGATTTAGCGCCCATCCGGATTTGTCCTGCAGGTTTTTAAACAGGCTTCACATATAGGCGGCTGGTACTGCTCCAACTGCTGCCGGGAGCCACCCAACGGAAACCGGTCACATCGTGCGGCATATTCAGATTGGGAGCATTGATGGCCCAGCTTTGCGGCTCGGGGCATACCCAGTCTACAGACGCTCCATTGTTCCATAATGTCCAGTGCCGCATCTGATCGTCGGTTTCGTAGAAAACCCCGAGCCTGCTGCGTGTATCTATGACTACGGCGCCCAGGTAAGGCTTGCCGTCGACTTCGATGGCCTTGGATGTGAAAGCGCTCTCGATAGGCTCGGCCAGCGGTACGATGCCCTCGCCTCGCAACGCCTGCTCCCCTGGTGTCAACGGCAGCAATTTACCCGTAGGAAGCGTGCGTGAGTCGAGTTCCCAGCGTTCTCCCACCGACAGCCTGAGGCGGTAATCCCCGGGGTTGCCCCCTGAAACGAACGGAACGCGTATCGGTGTATGGTATCCGACTCCTAACGGCATATTTTCGTTGCCCATGTTGACGAACGTCACCGTATGCTCCAACCCTTCTGAAGAGAGGCGGAAACGCATCCTGCATTCGAAACGATGCGGGAAGTCGCCATAAACGGCGTCGTTGAACTCGTTTGAAAAGAACGACGCCTCCACTTCTGCGGCGCCGTCTTCTTCGCGGCATTCGGTGACGGTGAACGGTTGCGATTTAATGATCCCGTGATGGTAGTTGTTTTGAGCCGGTATTGTAATAGGATATTGGTACTTGCGGCCCTCGAATGTGTATTTCCCGTCGGCAATACGGTTGGGTGGGAACAGCAACGGGAGTCCGAATATCTGCGGTCGCGACGTAAACGTACCTGCCTCTTCCTCAGATGGGGTACGCAGGATATCGCATCCGGTAGCCTTATGCTGCAACTTGACAAGGTTGGCCCCGATGGACGGAACCAGCATGGCAACATATCCTCCCGCTTCGAACTCCAGGGCCGGTAATCCGCCGAGGTCTGTTTTTCGTATCATAGTCCGATATGATATGTAGAGATGAAAATTACAACAGTGCTTTGACTTTTGCCTCGATTACGTCGCGGCTTGCAGCACCCACGTGGCGGTCGGCAATTTCGCCGTCTTTGAGGAATATCAGCGTGGGAATGTTGCGTACGCCGTATTCCACAGCAACGGCGTTGTTTTCGTCGACATCACATTTGCCGATCACTATTTTCCCTGCGTACTCCTCCGACAGGGCGTCGATGATGGGCGATATCGTGCGGCATGGACCGCACCACTCCGCCCAGAAATCTATTACTACCGGCTGCCCCGATTCGATGAACCCTTTGAGGGTTTCCTGTGTGATTTTTTGTGCCATGATATAATTATGTTATTGATTAATAATATTTTTCTGGTGTCGTAAGGAAGCGCCGCCATCTCATTTCCCAATTCTCCACGGCTTCAACATGCAGTTCGGCAAAAGTATATTACCCCAACTTATATTCGAGTTGGTTCTCCTTTAAAAACCCGGTTAACTCGTGGGTCAATCCGACCCTGTAACTCTTCGAGAGGAATCCCAGTGAAATATTTTGTCCGTTGCCATCGCCCTGCTGTTGTGTTATCAATACCCTTAGCAGAATGTTCCCCTTGTTCTCTTTCACCCGTTGCGAAAGCCCTTCGATCAATGGCTTGTCGAGTTCCGCGATAGGTATTCTGACCGAAATCTCGCGGGCCAGTTTCTCCTGGGCTTCGGTCAACTGCATTATCGAGGTTATGCGTGGCTCGAACTCTTTGTCGTTGTATATCCGCGGGCGCACCTTCCCGCGTATCATGACGCAATAATTTTCATACAAAAACGGGCGGAACATTTCGTAATCCTTGTCAAAAAGGGCAAACTGGTATGTCCCGTTGAAATCTTCGAGCGTGAAGCGCCCGAATGCCTTTCCCGATTTTGTCGTAAGGTGCTGCACCGAAGTGATCATTCCCGCAACCGCAAAATCCCTTCCAGCCATCGACGGCATATCGTCGAAGGCCGACAGCGGGGTGGGGCAGAAGTTGTCTATCACCACCGAGTAGTCGTCCAGCGGATGCGACGACAGGTAAATGCCTATGACCTCCCTTTCGCGTTTCAGCAACTCCAGTTTATTCCACTCGGCGCCGGGTACGGGTTCTGGTTTTTTTATGTCGGTGCTTCCGCCGCCCATCCCTCCGAAAAGGCTCTGCTGCGAGTTGGCCTTATCGCTCTGCACGCGGTTGCCGTAGCGGATAAGCTGCTCAAGGAGCGTTGTGTCGCTGTTATCCCTGGGGTCGGATGCAAAGAAAGCCCCGCGGTTGAAACCCACCATGGAATCGAAAGCCCCCGCAAGAATAAGGTTCTCCAAAGTCTTTTTGTTTACCGACTGCAGGTTGACCCGCTCCACGAAATCGTAAACCGATTTGAATTTGCCTCCCGTCTTCCGCTCCTCGACAATACTCACCACCGCCGCTTCGCCGACTCCCTTTATGCCTGCCATGCCAAAGCGCACGTTGCCATCCTTGTCCGCCGAAAACCGGTGCACACTTTCGTTCACATCAGGGCCCAGTACATTGATCCTCATTCGCTTGCACTCATCCATAAAGAAGCTGATCTTCTTTATGTCCGAAAGGTTGCGGCTCAGCAACGCAGCCATGAACTCCGATGGATAGTGCGCCTTCAGGTAAGCCGTTTGGTAAGATACATAGGCGTAACACGTCGAGTGCGACTTGTTGAACGCATACGAGGCGAATGCCTCCCAGTCGCTCCAAATTTTTTCGCAAATATCCGGGTTGTGCCCTTTGGCTTTCGCTCCTTCGATGAATTGAGGCTTCATCTTATCCAGCACGGCCCGCTGCTTTTTACCCATAGCCTTGCGGAGCGTGTCGGCCTGGCCTCCCGTGAAACCTGCAAGTTTCTGCGACAGGAGCATCACCTGCTCCTGATAGACCGTGATTCCGTAAGTATCCGACAGATACTCCTCCATGTCGGCGATTTCGTACACCACTCTCTCCTGCCCATGCTTACGGGCGATGAAGTTGGGAATATATTCCATCGGTCCCGGCCTGTAAAGCGCGTTCATGGCGATGAGGTCCTCGAAACGGTTGGGCTTCAGGTTCCTCAGATGTTTCTTCATCCCCGGCGACTCGAACTGGAACAGGCCCGTGGTTTCGCCGCGGCTGTAAAGGTCGTATGTCAACTCGTCCTCCAGCGATATATGGTCTATATCTATCTTTATCCCGCGTGTTTCCAGGATATTCTCGACGGCATCCTTGATGATGGATAACGTCTTCAGCCCCAGGAAGTCCATCTTTATAAGGCCTACGCTCTCGACCTGCGTCCCTTCGTACTGGACCACGTTCAGGTCGGCATCCTTCGCCACGGCCATCGGGGCGAACAACTCCAGGTCGTCCTGGCCTATTATCACTCCGCAGGCATGCACTCCGGTCTGGCGAATGACGCCTTCCAGCTTCTCGGCATACTTGAGCGTGTCCCTTATCAACGGGTTGTCCGATTCGCGCTCTTTAGCCAGTTCGGGAACCTCTTCGTATGCCTCCGTAAAACTCGTCCCGGGCTTTTCAGGCACCAGTTTGGCCAGCCTGTCGCTTTCATTCAGAGGAAGTCTCTGCACGCGGGCCACATCCCTGATCGCGCCTTTAGGTGCAAGCGTGCCGAAGGTGATGATCTGTGCCACGCGTTTGCGGCCGTATTTCTCTATAACGTAATTCAACACACTCGCCCGCCCGTCCTCGTCGAAGTCTATGTCGACGTCGGGCAGCGATATTCGCTCGGGATTAAGGAACCGCTCGAAAAGCAGGTCGTACCGTATAGGGTCGATATTGGTTATTTCCAGCGCGTACGCAACTACCGACCCGGCCGCCGACCCGCGTCCCGGCCCTACTGAAACCCCCATCTCGCGTGCCGCACGGATGAAGTCCCACACGATAAGGAAGTAGCCCGGATAGCCCATCCACTCGACAGTGGATAATTCGTAAGCTATGCGTTCGCGTATTTTATCGCTCAACTTACCATAACGTTTCTCCGCCCCGCGGTAGGTCAGGTATTCGAGATATCGGAACTGCCTGGCAATTGTCAGCGCCTCCGTATATTCCGGATACTTCGCAACGAAGCCTTCAGCATCGCCGATGTTGTCCAACTCATCCTTCAGGGATTCATCACAAATCTTCTTTCGCAGCGTTTCGAGCAGTGCACCGCTCCCTATGGCAAAATCTTCCGGGATAGGGAAATTGGGCATCAGCGGCTTGCTCTCCAGCGAGTAAACCTCGATCTTGTCGGCTATCTCCAGCGTATTGGCCAATGCCTCCGGATTGCCGGGAAACAACTCCAGCATCTGCTCGTAGCTCTTCAGGAACTCCTGCCCCGTGTAACGCATACGGTTGGGATCGTCCAGATCGCTGGCGGTGTTGATGCATATCAGCCGGTCGTGGGCCGGGGCGTCGTCTTCGAGGACATAGTGCACGTCGTTGGAGACTATGCATTTAATACCCATTCTTGAAGCCAGTTGCAGGATATGCCGGTTTACCTCCTGCTGCTTTTCGCCGACCTCCGCCGTACGGCTGTCGCCCGACTTATGAAGTTGCATTTCGAGGTAATAATCCTCCCCGAAAATCTCCCGGAATTCTTCGATAACTTTTTCCGCTTCTTTAAGATCGCCACGCATTATAGCCTGCGGTACCTCGCCGCCCAGACAAGCCGACGAACATATCAGCCCCTCGCCCCATTGCCGCAATAGCGACTTGTCGATACGCGGCTTATAATAAAATCCTTCGGTCCACGAACTCGACACGATACGCATCAGGTTGTGGTACCCCGTAAGGTTTTTTGCGAGCAACACCAGGTGGTCGCCCGCCTTTTCATCCTTGTCTTTTTCGAAACGGTTTCTTACGACATACACCTCGCAACCGATGATAGGCTTGATCCCCTCTTTTGTGGCTACGTCATGAAATTCCTTGGCTCCAAACATATTGCCATGGTCGGTTATGGCCACTGCCGGCATTCCCAACTCACGTACCCGTCGCATGAGTCCTTTCACGGACGAAGCGCCGTCTAATACGGAATAATGAGTATGTACGTGTAAATGAATAAATTGAGACATTATTTAACTTCTCCTTTCTTTCCCTCTACAAAGGTATGTATTATGCCACAAAAAGAGGCCGGCCCTGTGATAAGTTATCAACATTATTCTTATATTTACGGTGTGGTGAACCTATCTTGCACTCTGGAATGGAATTTGCCTGTCCAAAGCGCTAAAACAGTTCTTTAAACCGAATAATTATGGATACTTCAAAGATTATCACACTCAGGCGTTTCGAGACGTTGGGTGAAGCTCAATTAGCCGAGGCTCTGCTGGAGTCGGCGGGTATAGAGTGTTCGCTGATCCACGATACGATAGTCAGCGTGCTGCCCCTGCAAAGCGAGATGGTGGAAGTCGAACTTTGTGTGGCCGAGCAGGATGCCGCACGGGCCGAAGAGATCATAAATGCCCGTTTCGACCGTAAGGAGTTCGAAGAACTCACCAGATAGACGGGACACCGGCAGGATTGTGGGTTTTTGCTCCGCGGCGCATGGTTGTCGAAAAAATTAGGCTCACGGCATTGCTTAATCAGAGTCAAAAGAGTACCTTTGCGGCGGTTTTATATGACATGCCGCGGCGTGTCGTCGTGTAAATTGCTGAAAAACGTACTACAAACCAATCATTATAAAATTATGGGACAAATTGTAAGTGTTCATGCCCGCGAGATTCTCGATTCGCGCGGAAACCCTACTCTCGAAGTTGAGGTATTGACAGCCAGCGGCGCTATGGGCCGCGCAGCCGTTCCGTCTGGTGCATCCACCGGCGAGAACGAAGCTCTTGAACTCCGCGACGGCGACAAGAGCCGCTACCTTGGTAAAGGCGTCCTGAAAGCTGTCGAAAATGTAAATAAGTCGATAGCTCCCGAGGTTGTGGGTATGATCGTTACCGACCAGGTTGCCATAGACAAGGCTATGATCGCCCTCGACGGAACGCCTACCAAAAGCAAACTCGGCGCCAACGCTATCCTCGGCGTATCGCTGGCTTGCGCCCGCGCCGCTGCTGAGTATGTGGGTCTTCCGCTCTATCGCTATATCGGCGGAGCAAATGCCAAGACTCTGCCCGTTCCGATGATGAACATCATCAACGGCGGTTCGCATTCCGATGCCCCTATCGCATTCCAGGAATTTATGATACGCCCGGTGGGTGCCGCGTCGTTCCGCGAAGGTCTGCGCATGGGTGCCGAGGTTTTCCACGCTTTGAAGAAAATTTTCCACGACCGCGGCCTGAGTACTGCCGTGGGTGACGAAGGCGGTTTCGCTCCCACGCTCAAAGGCACCGAAGACGCTCTTGAGTCGATCATCGAGGCTATCAAAAAAGCAGGTTACAAGCCCGGCCGTAAAGCCGAGGGTGGCGATGTTGCCATAGGCCTCGACTGCGCGTCGTCGGAGTTTTACAAGGACGGTGTCTACAACTACGCCAAGTTCGAAGGAGAAAACGGTGCAAAACGTACATCGGCAGAGCAGTCTGCTTATCTGGCTGAACTCGTAGCCAAGTATCCTATCGACTCTATCGAGGACGGCATGAGCGAGAACGACTGGGACGGCTGGAAGCTGTTGACCGACGCAATCGGCGACAAGTGCCAGTTGGTGGGCGACGATCTGTTCGTCACCAATGTCGATTTCCTTAAGAAGGGTATCGAAATGGGTTGCGGCAACTCGATCCTCATCAAGGTTAACCAGATAGGTACTTTGACCGAAACACTGGACGCTATCGAGATGGCCCATCGTGCAGGTTACACGAGCGTTACGTCACACCGTTCGGGCGAAACCGAAGACTCTACGATTGCCGATATCGCTGTTGCCACCAATTCGGGCCAGATCAAGACCGGTTCGTTGAGCCGTTCGGACCGCATGGCTAAATACAACCAATTGCTCCGCATTGAAGAGGAATTGGGTGACGAGGCTATCTACGGCTATACGAAAATCTATCGCAAGTAGAGTTGTTTATGAAACTGTTTAATTTTCCATTGGAAATTTAAACGGTTTCTAAGATTGAAGGTCTGTTTAATTTTCTCTGGAAAATTGAATACACCCCTAAGGGTCTGTCTAAATTTCCATTGGGAAATTAGACAGACCTTCTTTTACGATAGTGCGTCCTTCGACTTCCACAGGATGTACTCGCTGATCTACTCCCGGGATACATCATGGTTGCTCGGAGTTGTCATCCGGAGCAAACAGTCCCTAAAGTAGCATCATTACAATATTTTTCATATTGAATTTCCCCCCTGCTCGATATTTCGCAGGTATGAAAATCATAGGATGTGCAAATCGAAAGGCATTTTGTTTGCGCTCCGACGACATCAAGCAGGCCCACTTTTCGGAGGTCGGGCTGTATAAGGAGACCGAAGGGAAAACCCCCGAGGACCTGATCCAGGCGGTAATGTCGTCCATCCCCAACGACCCGTACACGGTAGCCGTGCTCGAATCCACCGCCAAAGGCATCGGCAACTACTTCCACAACACATGGTGCGCCGCCGAGACTGGTGAGAACGCTTTTACGCCCGTGTTCGTTGCCTGGTGGGAGATAGAGTTGTACTACAAGCCTTTTACTTCGGAGGAGGAGAAGGTGGAGTTTGTCCGCAGCCTGACCGGGGAAGAGATTTACCGTTTCACCCTCGGCGCCACGCTGGAGGGCCTCAACTGGTACCGCGAGATGCGCAAGACGCTGCCATCGGACTGGCGCATGCGCAACGAATTCCCCTCCGACCCGCAGGAGGCGTTCACCACCACGGGACGCTATGCGCACAACCCCCTCCACATCGAGCAGATGCGCCTCTTCACCCGGCCGCCGCTCCATGTCGGGGAGTTGTTCGCCGACGCCACATACGGCCGGGAGGCTATCGGCAAGTCGCTACACTTTGCAGAGACGCCCGGCGGCAGCCTGTGGCTCTGGGCCCTGCCCGACCGCGAGCGCCGCATCAGCCACCGCTACGCCGTCTCGTTCGACATAGGCGGGCGCACTGACGACGCCGAC
>JAVBMJ010000027.1:0-18740 GCA_031552535.1 Rikenellaceae bacterium | reverse complement strand
AACAATGCAGAACAACTACGCCACAATCTGCAACTACTTCCACAACAGATCCACAAACGCCTCGGCTGAATCTTTCAACGCCAAAATCAAAGCTTTCAGGGCACAGTTCCGGGGTGTGCGGGACATCCCGTTCTTCATCTTCAGACTATCCAAAATATTCGCTTAATACAACCCGCTCCACCCGGTTTTTACATTGATCCATGATAATTATTAAAACGTTGTATGCAAACATTAAATCAAAAGGGGTCGCGACAGCCGTCGCAACCCCTTTATCTTCTCTGTGTGACACCATCAGGACTCAAACCTGAAACCTTCTGATCCGTAGTCAGATGCTCTATTCAATTAAGCTATGGTGCCGTTTTCAGGGTGCAAATATAATCAAAATTAGCGTAACCACAAACTATATTCCTGTTTTTTTAGATATTTATCCGGTCCTGGATCACCAGTAGCTACCAACTTCCACCTTGCCAGCAATTTACTCCCATAGAAAAATCTACCTGCCGATACAACAGAAGCTTTTCGTGCAAAAGCAAATATAAAGAATTTACAATACTTTCCTTAGGAAAATCGGGCCGATTCTAAGCGCCGGACATAAATTTTACTTTGGAACGATTTATGAGGCTGGTTTTGAAAATGTGTAATACTATATGTGGCGATTGCCATATAAATAATGACAATTTAATCTCCGGAGCTTACAATTTATTAAGTAAAATAGTATATTTGAAACCCAACAGAGAGTTTACTTATCATTGAAATACTATGAAAACATTTGGATTACAGAAGTTCGCGGTGCTTTTATCTGCATTTGCCCTTGTTTTGTTGCCAGCCTGCAACACCGAGAGCGTCGATTATGACACCCCGTCGATTTCGGTTGACAAGTCGACAGTAGATATCCCGACGGCCGGGGGATCGGTGGAGATCGCGGTCACAACCAACCGTCCGTGGAATGTGGAAATTCCTGAAGACGCCATACCCTGGCTCGTAGTTTCGCCTATGTCGGGCAGCGGTAATGCTACCGTCACGGTGACCGCTCTGCCCGATGAGACGTTCGATCGCGAGACAACCATAAAAATTGCAACCTCGACGATTTACGAGGCCATAAAGGTCTCGCAGGCCGGTGCTATTTCGCTTACCGAGATTTATGCCGAAACTTTTGGAACCACCGCTTCGGGCAACCCGTGGGTGGCCGATTTCAACGGTTGGGCAATGACCGGTCCGGGGTCTTATTCCGTGTATTATACCGGCGTTACGACATCGGTGCGCACGTCGCTCAATGCAAGCGCTTCAGGAGGTGACGTTATCTTCTTCGGTGCGGTTCCGTCGAGTTTCACGGTCAATACTATTGCGGTTCCCGGTGTTACCACATCCACCTTCTCATTCGGCATAAGCAAAGCCTCGGGTGCAGCTTACACTACGGTGGTACCGTCGGAGATGGTGGTTTCGTTCCAGACCGACAACAACCAGACATGGACGCCGATGAGTTATGCGCTCTCTTCGGGCGATGGCTGGGTGACTGCTACGGCCGGTTTTACCGTGCCGTCGGGGGCCAAGACCCTGACCATAAAATTTGAATCCAGCGTTGCGAGTGTATACCGCATCGACGACCTCAAACTGGTTGCCGAGGGCAATATAGTTATTCCGCCCGCACCACGCATGACGACCGGCGATGCTACCAATGTGGCGGAAACGTCGGCTACGCTGGCCGGTAGCTACACTTATACGGCTACCGATCCTACCATCGCAGAACTGGGTGTGGCATACCGGAAGAACTCCGACAGCGACTATACTCTCAAAGCTGCGGCAAGCCCTGTTGTCACACCTTATACTGTAGCTGTCACGGGCCTTTCGGAGGCTACCGACTACGTTTACGCGGCTTATGCCAGGATGTCGGACGGCAATATATACTATGGCGCTGAAAAAACGTTTAAAACTAAAACTACTTACGTGCCGCCAACGCCTGTGACCACGTTCTCCGACGACTTCAGTACGGTAACTGCGGCCAACGTCGCCTACACGGGCAATAATTGGAATTTCTATTCGAGCGACGCCTCGGATGTGGCTTACGGCTGGAAAACAGGGACCTTCGGCTCGGATAAATATATCCAGATAGCTCCTTTCAACTCGACGCAGACCACGGTTACTTCCTATGCCATAATGCCTCCGGTGAATGTGCAGGGGGCTGCGGTCAAGAAATTATTCTATAATCTGACCTATTATTATCCCGGTTCGATGACTGCCGACGACGGCACAAAGTTCGAAGTTGTGGTCTCGAACAATTACGAAGGCAATGCCTCTTCGGCTACATGGACCGTTGTCGACAATGCCACCCGTACGTTCGGTGTGGATGCGATTAACGAGTGGAAATTGCGTTCGGTCGACCTTTCCGCTTCATACGGCACTGCAACAAGTCTTGTAGTGGCTTTCCGCTACACGGGCAAAGGCATAACCTATCGCCTGGACGACGTTACTTTCGGCTCGAACGTGGGTGTCACCTACGGCACTCCTTCGCTCGAAGGTACGGGGACGTTGAAACAGGGCACGGCGATCACGGCGGGAGCCAAGATCGTGATCCCTTATAAGTTCGGTAATGGCGCCGCGGTTAACGTGACGGCCTCGTCGAACATAGGCGGCATAACGATAGCCCCGTTCAACGGTAGCCTGCAAAACGGCAACGGCGCCGAGGCCGATATTGAACTGGCCGTGTCGGGCACTCCTACCGGTTCGGGCGACCTTACGATCACCATCAGCGGACTTACGGGACTTTCTCCCAACACAATCACCGGAACGGTGGCAAGTTCGGGCGCGGCGGTGGATGTGGTTGTAACAGATGTCAGCCTCAGCGGGATCACGATAGGCGCTTCGCCTGCGTATACCTTCTCCGACGGGACTATTATAGAACGTGTGGCTGCGGCGGGCGATACGGCTCCTAACCTCACCTACACGGCCGGCAGTTCGTCGCTGTGGACAGGCGAGTGGAATAAGGCGGGCGCCGCATGGGTGATCACGTCGATTCCTGTCACTGCCGAGATCACGGGCAACGTGAAGGTCGAGTTCGCGGCATTCGGGGTCAACGCTTCGCCGCGCAAATGGCTGGTGCAATACTCCAACAATAACAGCACGTGGGTAGATACGGGCGCCACCTATGACATAACCGCAACTACAGCGGCCAATTTCGAGGTTACTATCAATGTTGCGGCGGCAAATAAAGTGAGCACAGGCGGCAAGTTGTATATAAAGCTCTATCCCGATCCCTCGTCTACGGTTTCGGTCAATGGCGGAGCTATCGGCACCTCGAATGTCAACTCGCGCATAGCTAGCTTTATAAAGATAACCAAGCTGGCCCAGTAATGTTCCAATCCTGTTCCGGGCGGTTTGTTCCGTCCGGAACAGGTAAATACGGCGGATATGAAAAACATAATGAAAATAACATTCAGGATCACGCTTCTGGCCGCATTGTCGGTACTGACGGTGTCAGGCGGTTGTTCGTCGGGCGGCGAGGGAACGCTGCCTCCGCAACTGACATTCGGATCGGGTGCCGAGGTGTATTACACCAGTACTTCACAGTTTATGGCAATAAAGGCCTCGGGGAGCTGGGACATATCGCTCGATTTCGGCCAGGGCGAAGCGTGGTGCAGCGTGACTCCGGTGTCGGGCAGCGGCAACCGCAACGATCTTATTTTGGCATATTCCCGCAATGACACGGGTTATGACCGTACGGTGACGATACGGGCCTCATCGGAAGGCGGCACCTCGCAGGTAGAGTTCAAACAGTTCAATTCCGATGCCGGCGACGGTACTTCGGGCGGGGATGATAATCCTGATGATGATCCGGGCCAGGGTGCCGATGCTGCTACGGTGGGAAAACGTCTGGAGACACCCAGGATCATGGATGCCAATTGGGTGCTGGATTATCCAGTGGGGGAATTCGCACTGGAGTACTATCCGCAGATGAAACATTCCCGCTGGGTAGCGTGGAAACTGCATAAAGGCTATCAGGGCACGGCAGGGCGTAACGAAGCGTGGAAATACGACTCGAGAATCCCCGACCAGTATCAGGTCATCCACAAATACGATTACAGCGGGAGCGGTTACGACCGTGGCCATATGTGCCCGTCGGCCGACCGTCAGGCTACGGTGCCCCAGAACAAGGACACGTTTTATTACTCCAACATGTCGCCCCAGATGCCCGATCTCAACCAGGGCATATGGGCCAAACTGGAAGACCAGGAACGCGGCTGGGCCAGCATCACGGGCGACACGCTGTATATATGTGCCGGTGGCACGTTGAATAAACCCGAGAACATAATAGGTTATTCGGTCACCTCGCAGATGGCTATCCCGAAATATAACTTCAAAGTCATACTTCGTAAGAAAGCCAGCGGCACCTACGATGCCATAGGGTTCTGGTTCGAGAACAAGGCCCAGTCGCGCACCCAGCAGTTGACCACGGCTTTTGTCAAAACCATCGACGACATAGAGGCTCTGACAGGACTGGACTTCTTCTACGGTCTCGATGCCACCATACAGAATAAGGTCGAAGCCGAATACCGGCCGCAGGATTGGACCGGAATAAAATAAAACGACAGGTTATGAGGAAGATCATTTTTACCGCGGTGTTTTGTCTGGCAGTATGCGTACAATACGTGCACGCGCAGGGCAAGCGTTACTGCGTGGCGTTTTATAACGTCGAAAACCTTTTCGATACGATCCATTCGCCGGGAGTTTTCGACGAGGAGTTCCTGCCCGGGGCTGCCAAAGGCTGGAACAGCCAAAAATATTGGAAAAAAATCTCGAACCTCGAACAGGTTTTCTACGGGATCGCTTCGTCGGCCGGAGATTTTCCGACTATTATAGGCGTGTCGGAGATAGAGAACCGCAATGTGCTGGAGGATATCGTGGCTACGGAAAAACTTCAACCGGCTAATTACCAGATAGTGCATTACGATTCGCCTGACGCGCGCGGGGTGGATGTGGCGTTGTTCTACCGCCCCGACCAGTTCCGCTATGAGGGGAGTTTCCCTATACCGGTACATATGCCTTCGCAGCCTAATTTCAAGACACGCGATATATTGTCGGTCTGGGGCACTATCGAAGGTGAACGTTTCTGCTTCTTTGTGGGGCACTGGCCTTCGCGCCTCGGCGGTCAGCAGGCCTCGGAGCCTAAACGTTGCCTTGTGGCGCAGATCATCCGTAATGCCACCGATTCGATACTAAGGGAGAACCCCGAAACGAAGATCGTCATCATGGGCGACCTGAACGACGACCCTACAGACAAGAGTATTGCGGAGGTGCTCGACGCCAAATGCAACAGCGAGTCGCTGTCGGACGGTGACCTTTACAATCCTTTCTGCGAGATGTTCAAAAAGGGTTACGGGACGCTAGCATACCAGGACAAGTGGAATCTGTTCGATAATATTATAGTCAGTAGTAGCCTTGTCGACGGGCAGGGAGGTACGTTACATTTGACTAAGGGCAAGAAGAGCAAATTCTATGGTAATATCTTCGACCGGCCGTTACTCAGGCAGCAAAGCGGCCAGTACAAAAACTATCCGCTGCGCACGTTCGTAGGCAACGAGTTTCAGGGCGGTTACAGCGACCACTTTCCGGTATTCATCTACATATCCAGGTAGACGGGGTGTAATTAACAATCAAAATTACCGACTGTTATGAAAATTAAAATATTGATAACTTCGCTTCTCGCCACGATGACGATGGCCCTTTACGGGCAGGAGAACGGGATCAGTGGCCGGATCGTTACGCGGGTTGGCCGTCAACCCATAAGCGATGTGAAACTTACGTTGAACACACCTTCGCCGATGGTCGTTGTCAGCGATGCCGGGGGGAATTTTGTTTTCTCGAATATCCCGCAAGGCGCATGGCGTATCAAAGCCGAAGCCCTCGATTTCATCCCTGCCGAGATCAACGTCAAGGCCGACGGCACGATGAAAGACATAGGAATGGTCACAATGGTGCGCGATATCGCCGCCACGACACTCGACGAGGGTTCGGTGATAGAGTTCAACACCGACCAGGAAGACGCGGAGAGCATGCCTGTAACGCTGTCGGCATCGAGAGACGTATTCGACAATGTGGCGGCTTACTCTTTCGGCGAGATGCGTTTCCGCCCGAGGGGCTACGACACGGGGCTGGCGGATGTTTATTTCAACGGCATATATATGAACGACGCCCTTACCGGTTATACCCCCTGGTCATTGTGGACGGGCCTCAACGATGCGGTACGCAATCAGGAGACTTCATCCGGTATCGAAACAGCCGTATATGGACTGGGCGGCATAAACGGGACGACTAATATCAATGCCCAGGCATCGCAACTGAGGAAGGGTTATCGTTTTTCGCTCGTGGGAGCTACCAACAATTACGCTTTCCGCGCTATGGCTACCTACGCCTCGGGGATGTCGGATAACGGCTGGGCCTATGCTTTCTCGTTCTCGACACGACAGGGGGGCAATGCCTGGATAAAGGGTGTTTACACCAACGGCATAGGCTACTACGGGTCGGTAGAGAAAAAATTGAATGATCGTAACCGCATAGCGCTCACCGTTTTCGGAGCTCCGACCAAGCGTGGAGCGCAGAATGCTTCAACCCAGGAGGTATACGATCTTGTGGGGAGCAACTACTATAACTCGAACTGGGGTTATCAGGACGGTTCGATGCGCAACGCGCGTGTACGCGACAGCCACGAGCCGGTTGCGATACTCAATTACACCTTCGACCAGACGCCCGACACAAAATGGACGCTGGCTGTTTCATATCGTTTCGGCCGCAACGGCTATTCGGCTTTCGACTGGTATAATGCCCAGGACCCGCGCCCCGATTACTATCGCTATCTGCCCAGCTATTTCGATGGCGACACCGAGAAGCAGGAATACGCACGCGAGGGGTGGCTCTCGGACTGGAACATACGCCAGGTCAACTGGGATAAACTCTACGACGCCAACTATAACAGTTATTATAAAGATAATTACAAGACGGCCTACCTGCCCGGCGTGACCGACAACATGCGCCGTTCGGTATATATTATCGAGGACCGCCATATCGACCAGAGGGATTTCAATGCAAAACTCCAAATGGTTACATTGTCGGGTAACCACCTGAAATTTGCAGCCGGGCTGGAATACCGGAATAACCACACGGAGTACTACAAGAAGGTGAAAGACCTTTTAGGAGGCGATACATGGCTAAATATCAACCAGTTCGCCGAACGCGATTTCGGTAGTGGCATCGAAGTGCAGAACGATCTCGACAACCCCAACCGCCTTGTGAAAGAGGGTGAAAAATATGGATACGACTATTACGCCAATGTGATAAACACCACGATCTGGGGGTCGGCATCGCTGAATATCGGCCGTTGGGAGGCTTTTATGGGCCTTGAAGGAGGTAGTTCCGTATTCTGGCGTACGGGAGTGTACCGAAACGGGCTTTTCCCCGACGACTCGAAAGGCCAGTCGGCCAAACAATACTTTGAAACCTATACCGCCAAGGGTGGCGTGACGTATAAAATCTCCGGGGCCCACCGCGTTTCGGCAAATGTCGCTTATATGCATCGCGCTCCGTTCTTCAGCGAGGCGTTCACCTCGCCACGTACGCGCAACGATGTGGTGGGTAACCTGACGACGGAGAAGATATTCAGCACCGACCTTACCTATTCTGTGAATATGCCGGGGCTCAGGGCGAGGGTGACCGGTTACTATGCTTCGCTTGGCGACCAGACCAAACTGATCAGTTTCTATGACGACTTGCACCGCTCGTTCGGCAACTTCGACATACGCGGTATCGACCAGGAGCATATCGGCGTCGAGGCTGCGGCACAGGTATCCCTGCCGCTCTACCTGCAGTTGACCGGGGCGGTGAGCTACGGTTACTTCGCCTACACTTCGAATCCGCTGATGACGCAGACCATAGACAATACGGCCAAAGTGGTACTCGAAGACGAACCTGTATATTGGAAAAAATATAAAGTGTCGGGCACTCCGCAGACCGCTGCCAGCCTCGCGCTGCAATGGCGTTCTCCGAAATACATTTTTGTTTCGCTGGAAGGCAACTACTACGACGCTATGTATATCGACATGAACCCGGTGTTGCGCACCGATGCTGCACATATGGGTAAAACCCGGCAGGAGAGCATCGATATGGCCCATCAGGAGATGTTCCCGTCGGCCTTCGTCATGAATGCCAGTGTCGGCGCATCGTGGTATATTGATCGCAAGTACAATATAGGGTTCAGCCTCAATGCCGACAACATCCTCAACACGACCAACATCAAATCTGGCGGGTTTGAGCAGTTACGCCTCTCGCAAAACAAGGATGCCAGCGGTAATATCGTAAGCTACGACAAATTCGACTCTAAATATTTTTATATGATGGGTACGACATTTTACCTTAATGTTTATCTGCGTTTCTAACCGCAAAAATGTCACGATCATGAGAAAGTTCATATTATATTTTGCAGTCGCGGTAGTCGCCGCTTTTCAGACGGGGTGTTACGAAGACCACGACATGCCCGCGCCGGCTCCGGTTTACAACCTTACTCCAACGATGACTATCAAGGGATTCAAGGCATTGTATAACCAGGGTGTGCGTCAGATCGACGACGATATCATAATCGGCGGACGCATCAACAGCACCGACCGTTACGGCAATATCTACAGGGAGTTATATATCCAGGACGAGACTTCGGGGATAAAGGTGAAGATAGGGCAGACCAACCTGTACAACTACTATAAGCCGGGGCAGATGCTTTACGTGAAGGCAAAGACGCTTTGGCTGGGGGCTTACGGCGGGTTCATCGAATTGGGAGCCGAGTCGGTTGATCCGCGTTACGAAACGGGCTATATCGATGTGCAGTTGCATATAAACATGACCATTTTCCCGGGTGCGCAAGGCGATAAGGTGGAACCACGGGAGGTTACCGCTTACAGCCAGTTGAACGACGACATGCTCGGCACACTGATCAAGGCTAAGGGACTTACGTTCCATGCCAGCGGTACGCCGACATGGGCTATTCCCGATGACAAGGATACCGATGCGAGCGAAGCCCAGACCATAAACCAGGATTTTACGTTCAGCGATAATCCAACTTACATCGTAGTACGTACGAGCGGTTATGCCGAGTTTGCCTCCAGACCGGTCCCAGCCGACGGGTCGAAGGTCAATATTACGGCTATCCTGACTAAATTTGGGAACACTTACCAGCTAATCCTCAATTCAATCGAGGATGTACAGGTACTGTAGCGGGACTCCCGGTTCAAAAATAACAGATCGGATGAAACATGTTTCATCCGATCTGTTAAGTAATGCTCAACAATTATTGGGATATTCCAGGGCTATGATTTTTTGTTTTATCAATATTTCTTGAGATTCTTTCGAGCGTATTTTGGTTTTTTCATCAGTCACTTGGCCCGCCAAGCTCCTTTTTTCAAAAATCAAAATCCATCTCGAAATAAGTCTCAAATAATATCGCAATAATTATTTCACATTACTTATTTTTGAAACCCATACTATCCGATATGCAACAGATTGCAAGCCCATTGACGAGCATTTCCGGGATGTCCAGGAGTATGTATGGTTTTACATTGAAAATTTACAGGCAGACTCTAAGAAACTGTTTAAAAATACTCCCGGCAGACAATAATACGGCTATTTGAGTTTCTCCTTGTGTTTTTCAACCTGTTTTTTCAATGCATCCAAACCGATGTCTATCGATTCTTCGAATGTCTTACTACGTTGTTCCGACACCAGTTCCCCGCCGGGAATGGCCACCCGTATGGTGACTACCTTATTGCCGTGCTCGTGATCCTTGTCGAGCTTTAAAATGACCTCGGCCTGGGTCACATTTTCTGCAAAGCGTTCGAACTTAGCCATCTTACCCTCGATAAAGTCGACCAGACGCTTGTCTGCATCGAACTTCACAGATTGAATCTTTACATTCATGATCAGTCCTCCTTATTTTTTGCCCTCGGATGGGCATTTTTATATGCTTCCTTAAGTTGTGTTATATTGTTATGGGTGTAAACCTCAGTGGCTTTTAACGAGCTATGTCCCAATAACTCCTGTATCTCGCGCAAATCAGCTCCCCGGTTCATCATTTGGGTGGCGAACGTGTGCCTCAACACGTGCGGGCTGCGCTTCCCCTGTACTCCGGCAGCCGCCAATCCGCTTCGTACCACCCTATAGACTTCCGTCCGGCTTATCCTCTTGCCTTTATGTGATAAAAATAGGGCTTTTTCATCGAAAAAACAAATATTCTCATCACTTATTTGTCTGATATACGCCTCCAATGCAACGCGCAGATTGTCAGCCAATGGGACAATACGTTCTTTATCTCCCTTGCCATGTACTTTCACCTCGCGAAGACCGTCCGCCAGATCTTCTACATTCATTCCTACCAGTTCCGCAAGTCTTATGCCGCAACCGTAGAAAAAGAGCAATATAAGTCTGTTTCGCCGCACAATCCACTCGCAGGCGTCATCCGGATCGTCTTTAGGTTGAAATATATCATCTGTTTTCGATTCACCGATAAAGGCTGGCAGGGGCTTTTCGGTTCTCAGGCCGGTTATTTTCCGGGTCGGATCGGCCATAGCGGGATCTTTCTTACGGGCAAAGCGGTAAAAACTCCGTAGCGTACTCAACATACGGTTGATGCTTTGAGGTTTGATCCCCTCGTCGTCGAGTTCCACGATCCAGCCCCTCACATCTGCCGGAGAGACATTGGCCGCGATGAACGACTCCGGAGTCTGCTTCACAAAGGCGATAAAGCGCAACATGTCTGCCCGGTAGTTGCGCACAGTGAGCGGTGAAAGGCGCCGTTCGGCTTCCACATAGTATATAAAGTCATCCAGCGAAGTCATGTTTTCCCTTTCTGCAACATTCCAAAGATACAAAATCTATACGGATTTTCGGCAATGCCAATAGTGATATTTTCCAGCGGAAATCGAAGCATATCCAGGATCGGTTTACTTGCGCAGTAAAATAAAAACCGGAACATCCCGTAAAGGGTGTTCCGGCTATATGAAATTTCCAGCGTGCTCCCCGGGCCTGTTTCGACAAGCCACGGGAATCCGTTCAAAAGGCTATTCCATCTCCTCGCGCTGCAACTGCGTCACATAAACCGCGTGTTGTTTTGCTATACGCTTGGTAATAGATGGTTTGGTGAAATACTGGCGTGCGCGCAGTTCTTTCAATACACCTGTTCTTTCGTATTTCCTTTTGAATTTTTTGAGAGCGCGTTCGATGTTTTCGCCCTCTTTTACCGGCATGATAATCATTTTCGTTGTTCGGATTAAAAATTGTTATTTTGAAAAAAATCGGCTTTTTCACTCTTCAAAAAGAGCAAAATCAAGATAAGGGGCCAACTTTGCAGCCTGCCCGGGACTGAGCGTCCCATCATCGGTCATATCTTTAAGTGTGCGCCAACCTCCCTTCAATTGCCTGTTTTTCAAAATCTTCCTGATCACGTTTCCCGTGAGATACGGATGTGTTTCAAGGTTTTTCAGGGTTGCAAAGTTAATATTTATTTTTCTGATTACACAACTGTCGACTGTTATTTGTTTCAGAATTTTCTCATAATTCGACTCTGTCATTCCTGTTATCTCGCAAAGTTGCGTAACAGAGTGGAATCCCCCGAGTTTCGAGCGGTACTCCACTATGCGGCGGGCTGTCAAAGGGCCGATGCCGCGGACGGTGGCAAGCACCGTGGTATCGGCGCTGTTCAACTCCACCCGCAAGGGCGTCGTACCCGCTTTAGCCACAGGTTCCGCGACAGGCATCTTAATGTAGGGCCGCAGTTTTTCGATCTGATCCTCCACCGGATAGCAGCGTGCAAAATCTTCGACGGTGTGGAATCCGCCTTTCAACTCGCGGTAGTTTACGATCACCTCCCCCTGCCGTAGCGTAAAACAACCCATCGAGGCGAACTGTGAGGCCGTAAGCAGGTTGGGATCGAATTCGAACAGCGAGTCGCGGCGCACGGCCCCGGCATGGCCCGCTACGTCCCGTAAGGGCTTTACCCGGAACTCCGCCCCGATAGATATCCACGGCTGCAAACGCTCGTACATCGCATCGGAAACCTGGTAACATGCCGCGAACTCTTCGGGAATGGCGAAACGGGCTCCCGACACGCGGTATTTTATGAATCCTGCCGCTTGACGTTTTGTGAATCCGAGTCTCAGTAGTTCCTTATACCCTACCGTATTTGGATCGAACCGGAAAAGCCCGCCTTCCGGCACTATTTGCTGGTCGTACGTTTGCTGATAAAAATTATCGCGCGGCACTGCTCCCGTTGTCGCTTTGCGATCCTTTTCGTCGGCATAAAGCGGAAAACTGGATTCAAATACCGGCTTATTGCGCGAAACGACCAGCA
The DNA here is from genome assembly GCA_031552535.1 of Rikenellaceae bacterium. Lineage (GTDB taxonomy): Bacteria > Bacteroidota > Bacteroidia > Bacteroidales > Rikenellaceae > JAVBMJ01. The sequence goes on along the minus strand of JAVBMJ010000027.1, from coordinate 6,361 downwards.
GTGACACCACTATCAGCACAGGCAGCAGGTAAAGCACTCCGCGCCTCTCCTGTACCGACGCCGGTCTGAGCCCATGTATCAGCTTTTTTATCCGGTTCTCCAGACTCATATCTGAGCATTGTCTGTGCTTACGATCCTGGCATATCGCCCCGACGGGGAGTCCTGCAACCCGATCCCGTACTCTTCCATACGCTTGTCGACCAGTGCGATGGTCTCCGGAGACGAAACAACGGGGTTGGGCCAGCGCTCCGGGGCGCCTTCGCTTCCCGGAATTTTAGTGCGGGCGTCGACGACCATAACCCCGTCGAGGATAGTGATGTCGCGCTCGGGATCGGTGTTGCCTCCGGCCAGCCATAGTAGTTCGGCAGGGCTGAGCGATATGGCCTGCGGGTCGAACAGGACCACGATCCGCACCCCGAGTATATGGGCCAGGTCGACCGCGCTCCCCGTATCGGCTTCCCGATCTACGAAATATGTATATATTCCCCAATCTTCAGTGATGGAGCCTGCGTCCTGATTGCCGTCTCCGCCAGGGGTGTCGATAACGGTCAACTTATACCCTCGCCGTTCCGCCTCAAGCAATGCTTCGGCCCGTGATTTAGCCGGTCCGGCTTGCACACCGGCCTGGCCACCATATCGCGTGAGGTCTATTACGACCTTGCCCCCGGTGCCGCACACGGCAGTGGCATGGTCGAGGACATCGGCTACGCCGTGTGTGATATGCACATCGGTCGCAGGTGACATGTTTTTGACTAACGGCGCCAGAGCCTGCGGGTCGCGGAGGTCCGTTCCGGGCGGCACTGCTACTATACATTTGCAGAACATCATCTGGCCTGCGCCCCAGAGTCCCGAGGCCACCTTTACGGCCTGTCCCGCATAACGGGTCTCTACACCCACCACGGCAAGGTTGTGTGCTACACCCGCGACAGGCATATGCAGGTCCGCGACTTCGCTCTGCAGGGCCATGCGTATCGGGGCGAGGAATATACGTTCCGTGGCTTCGGCCATATAAGCGTCCTCCTGGGGGGGGATACCCACCACCGTTGCCGGATAGATGGCGTTGCGACAGTGGGTTATGGCCGTCACATGGAATACCGGATAGAGATCTTCGAGGGAATAAAACCCGGTGTGGTCGCCGAAAGGACCTTCGATAACGGGCGCTTCTGCCGTGTCGACATATCCCTCGATCACGAAATCACAATCCGCCGGAACATACAGATCGTTTGTTATGCATCTGACCAGTCTTACGCTACGCCGCCGCAGGAACCCGGCCAGCAGGTATTCATCCATTCCATCGGGCATGGGCGCCGTTGCTGCATATGTATATGCCGGGTCTCCGCCAAGTGCTACGCTCACCGGCATACGGCGCCCGAGTTTCCGGTAGCTGTCGTAATGGCGTGCTCCGGTTTTGTGTATGTGCCAGTGCATCCCTGTCGAATGAGGCGAAAGTATCTGCATGCGGTACATGCCTACGTTGCGTCGCCCGTCGCCCGGATCGGCGGTATGCACCAGAGGCAGGGTTATGAAGCGCCCTGCGTCGTGGGGCCAGCATTTCAACACCGGCAATATGCCGAGCGACGCATCTTCACCCGTGAGTACCACCTGCTGGCACTCACCGCGCCCCCTGACCCTGCGCGGCATCCACCGCGACGCTTCGGCCAGTAATGGCAGCATCCGCAGTTTGTCGGAGATTGTCTCCATCGGCGACATGGCGCCCGATATAAGGTCGTCGATCCGCCCTGCGATATCGTCGAGCGATCTGGCCCCGAGAGCCATCGCAATACGGCGCGAGGAGCCGAAAAGATTGGTCACAACGGGAAATGCGGTGCCGCTATTCTCGAAAAGCAACGCTTTGCCGCCTCCGGGGCTTTTGCTCATGCGGTCGGTGATTTCGGCCATTTCAAGCTCTGGATCGACCGGCACCGTTATTCTCACCAGTTCGCCATGTTGTTCGAGGAGGGAGACGTATTCTCTCAGATTTCTGTACATTGCCTGCGGGTTTTGGAAGCGTAAATATAATACAAATTAGTTATCTATCCGAGACGGCGATCTTTAACAGGGGGTTTCATGGTCCCCAATGTTAATATTACGTTATGCGAATTTCGCATAATATTGCAAAATAAGGTCTTGCATACCAAGGGAGGTGGTGTGGCATGGAAAATGATTATAAATGTTTTCGTTTCTTATTACCTTTGCCATTCCGGGAAAACGGCCGTTTCATAATATATGGCCGTAACCCTGCATTAGGCGATTAACAAAACAGAAGAGAGAAAATGAATGCAATGAGATGTATCGGCATATTGACATCGGGAGGCGACGCCCCCGCAATGAATGCCGCAATACGTGCCGTAACACGGGCTGCCATATTCAACGGATTCGAAGTCAAAGGTATAATGCGAGGCTACAAAGGCCTTATCACAGGGGAGATTGTCCCGTTCAAAACACAAAACGTCAGTAATATCATACAGCAGGGCGGGACAATACTCAAAACGGCGCGTTGCCAGGAGTTCACGACGCCTGAAGGCCGGCAGGTGGCTTATGAAACCATGCAACGCGAGGGGATAAACGCCCTTGTGGTCATAGGGGGCGACGGATCATTGACGGGCGCGCGGATCTTCGCCTCGGAATATGACATCCCGATTGTGGGTATACCGGGAACGATAGACAACGACCTGTTCGGGACCGACACTACCGTCGGCTACGACACGGCGCTCAACACGATAATGGAAGCCGTCGACAAAATACGCGATACGGCTTCGTCGCACGAGAGGCTCTTTTTCATCGAAGTCATGGGACGTAACGCCGGTTTCCTCGCGCTAAACGGCGCCATAGCCACCGGAGCCGAAGCTGCGATAATACCTGAGATAGCCACCGAAGTCGACCAGTTGTCGGAACTTATCCAGAACGGCTTCCGCAAATCGAAAAACAGCAGCATAGTCCTTGTAGCCGAGAGCGAACTCACAGGCGGGGCAATGGGCCTTGCCGAACGCGTCAAAAAGGAGTATCCGCAGTACGACGTCCGTGTGACAATACTCGGCCATATACAACGCGGAGGGTCGCCCACGGCCAGCGACCGCATCCTGGCCAGCCGTATGGGTGAAGCCGCGATAAATGCCCTGCTCGACGGGCAACGCAACGTGATGATCGGCATTCAGAACAATGAAATAGTATATGTGCCGATCAACCGCGCCGTGCGCAACGACAAGCCCATCAACCGCGACCTTCTTAATACAGTGAAGATTCTTTCCATATAAGTAATGTTCAACAATTATTGGGATATTCCAAGGGCTATGATTTTTTGTTTTATCAATATTTCTTGAGATTCTTTCGAGCGTATTTTGGTTTTTTCATCAGTCACTTGGCCCACCAAGCTCCTTTTTTCAAAAATCAAAATCCATCTCGAAATAAGTCTCAAATAATATCGCAATAATTATTTCACATTACTTAATACAACATACGGCAACGTTATTATAATAAATACCGATCCCCGGGAGTGCTCTCCCGGGGATCGGTATTTCACGCCTGATCGTCCTGTTTACGATATGCCGGAGTCATCAGAAAACATAGGGTAGAAATATAATGAGGCCCACCGCCAATGCGGTCGCGGCGCTTATAAGCACACCGGCGGCGGAGAGGTCTTTCACCATACCCGCCTGGGGGTGCCGTTCGGGCGACACCATGTCGACAAGCCTCTCCACAGCCGTATTGAATGCTTCAGCAACCCACACGAACCCTATCGCCAGGCACAAAAAGATCCATTCGCCACGCGAAACCCCGACGGAAAATCCGGCGGTTACCACAACCACCGTCGCAGCAAGATGTATACGGGCATTGCGTTGCGAACGGACAAGCGCTGCAATCCCTTTCATCGCGTAGCCGAAACTGCGTGCTATTTTAATAAAGATCATAATCCGATAAATATTGCATCTGCCGGCTCCATCGGCAACCACTGCAAAGGTAACGGGTTTGTGGATAATTTATTCCGGTTTTGTAGAAATATACGATGCCGTGCGGGCATACCTTTGTGACACAGGCGATGGCACGAGTCCCGGGAGCTGCATCGGCCACAGCCTGCAAACCGTAAAATAAAAAATCATGAATCATCCGACTATTTGCCGGGGCGAAGAGATCGCCCTGATATTCGAAGCCACAGAAGATGACCGGGAGACAACGCGCGACGTAAGCATGTATGATCTCGACCTGATACTGGGCACCACTCCATTAGGAAATAAATTACAAGCCTCGACATACGATCCGGGGAAAATACCTATCATCCGTCCCGAAAAGTGGCTCCTGGCGGTCAACCTGTCTCGGGAAATGACCCGCTCCCTGGCGCCTGGCGCCATATGGATGGAGGCGGCCATGACTGACAAAATTACCGGGACCCGCGAAATTTTCAAAACAAATCTTATGGAAATCACCGGCTCGAACTTCGGGCAGGTGTAGAGCCTGAAACCTGTCAGGAAATCAAAAATAGCTGCAAAAAAATTATAAATTTTATGATACTAAAATGTAACGTTGCAACACCGCAGCCGGATTGCAACTGCAAGACAGAACCTTTTATACTCCATTTCGCAAACCGCATAGGGCTCGACGGCAAGTCGGCCTACGAAGTGTGGCTTGCCGAAGGCAACAACGGCACAGAATCCGATTTTCTGGATTGGCTCAGGCAGCCCGCCGAGTCGACGATAGGCGCAATGGTCGAACTGAACGAAGCGACGGAAGCCGCCGAACTCGGACGCCAGCTGGCCGAAACAATGCGCGAAACAGCGTGTAGCAATGCTGTCACGGCAGCCGGGAATGCTGCTTCGGAAGCTGTGTCGACGGCAAATTCCGCGGCCATGCAGGCCGTAGCCACGGCAAACGGCGCTGCCTCCGAAGCCCGCATGACAGCAGAAAATGCGGCTGCGACAGCACAGGCTGCCGCCGTATCGGCAACCACAGCCGCAGATGCAGCCGACACCGCCCGCTCGGGAATACAAAACGATCTGGCGGGGATGCATGGCCAGATTTCAGCGGCCAATGCCGAACTCTCAAAGAAGGCCGGTCTCGACGACTCGAAACGGTACCTCAAAAAGGAATTCCTCGATCCGCTCGGACCTGTTGCCGGCGCCGATACTTCGTCAGGCTGTTTCAAGTTGAAAGGTGCCGCCGCCGGGCCATTGAACTTCGAGGGAGATCGCACCATCAGAGTGCTGTTCCGTACCGGAGCCGACACGGTCACGGCAGGTTATCCATTCTCGCAGAAAGAGAGTTACTCGACCTCGATGGCCATACGTTGCGGCGATAACCTGCTGCAGGTGCTGGCCGTCGGGCAGACTTATTCACAAGCACTTACCCCAAATACGCTGTATAATATCGAAATATCAAAACGAGGCGACGCGGGCGGAGAGGTGGAAGCGGTGATCAATGGGGTATCGCTGGGCAAAAAAACGATAGCATCAGTCTCCAATTATGCCCCGACCGACATATCGGTAGGCCGCCGCGATGCGGATGCGAGCGGGCAGTATACTTCGGTAACGTTCCTGGGAGAAGTTTTTGTCATCGAAGTATTCAACTATGCCCGCTCATCGGTCGAAATGCTCGCCTCGTGGAACGACGGCGACCCGTATGCCTACCGCCTGCCACGCAGCAAAGTGGGTTCCGGAGCCAATATATGTGTAGCGGAATATCTGCCCTCGGGCATACTGGCCGACCGTTGGCGCGATTCGTCGGGTAATGGGTTCGATCTGCTGCGACTTGGCAATTTCATACCTGCATATAGCCGCCCTCACGATGCACGCGAGGTGGTGGTCGACAGCGGAGTGTTTTACACCGACATAGCCTCCGGTGTGGCAGGCAAAGTGCTGTCGATCCCCTATGGCTACTATCTCGACCGGGTGTGTGTATGCAATTACAATTCACAGAACCTCACCGCCATCACAGCCCAACTCGGGGCAGGGCCTGTAAATTTCCTCGCCAATCAATCGACTGTTGCCGGATATGGGGCCATTATTACCGGCAACCTGTTCCAATCTAACAACACTACAGCGTCAGTACAAGCCCAATTAATGCCCAAAGCCTCGTCAAGCCGCGCCCAGGTGACTGTCAACGCCACGGGAAACACGCCTGACGGAGGCATGCGCGTCAAACTCATTTGCCGCTGGGCAGGACTTTAAGAGACTGTTTACAAATCACCTCTAAACCGCAAACAATTATGGAGCAAATCATGAAACTTATGATTAATGCGAATTAAGAGTTAAACACGAGTTTTTTCAAAAATACAGCAGCGAGTTTACTGAAAATATGCACAATCAATCCATTCGTCGATCTGACCTTTGATGCTCTTTGAATATCTGTTTTTTCTAACAACCATGCGAAT
>JAVBMJ010000041.1:0-77714 GCA_031552535.1 Rikenellaceae bacterium | reverse complement strand
GGTTGCATACGCGTTACGCACCCGTACGCCGGTAGCGTATAATCAGTGTTACCACAAATTACCACTCCCTCGACTTGCATGTGTTAGGCCTGCCGCTAGCGTTTATCCTGAGCCAGGATCAAACTCTCCATAGTAAAAATTTTGAAAATCATTAGAGTCCTGACTGCTTAATTATTCCTAAAGGAATTGCTTAAAATAAATGCTGTTTTCTATTTCTCTCTTGTTACCAGTACATCAAAGAACGTAATCAATACCCCCTAACCCCGCAACCTTCACTCACACTCATCCACCCCTCGCCACTGTGCCGGCCCCTCGGAAATGAGGCTAAAAAATTCGCCCTAAAATTTCGGGGCGAAACGGATTACAAAGATATAAACTATTTTTGTAACCTCCAAATGTTTTTCAGAACCACGCTTCAGAGAACATCTACATCTCTTTAGCGGGTGCAAATGTAGCGACTTTTTTTATCTCCGCAAATTTTTTAGCATGTTTTTTGATAAAATGTGCCTATTTTTTCTCCTGGCAAACAGTCGCTGTTTATTATAATGCTTAAAACAAGCATGTTAACTTGCCAGATACAAAGAACATAACTCGATGGAAAAACGGTGAAAGCCCCTACGTTCATTACACAATTCGTTGAGGAGCGCCGAACAGGACTATATTCAACCTGCATCCCGGCACTTTTCCGGCAACTATCCCGCAAACAAAAAGCCGGAACTTCAAAAAAATCCGGCTTTCGATGACAAACATTTTACCCACACCTACCACATCCGCGCTCCATGCGCCGGTCCACCGGCCCTCCTGGAACCCTATGAAAACAGAGTCTCGACAAATTTCTCCCTGTCGAAAACCTGCAGGTCATCGACTCCCTCGCCGACACCTATATAATGTACCGGCACCTCGAATTGGTCGCTGATACCGATAACAACACCGCCTTTGGCCGTGCCGTCGAGTTTGGTTATAGCCAGTGACGATACACTGGTCGCCTCCGTAAACTGCTTCGCCTGCTCGAATGCATTCTGCCCGGTACTGGCATCCAGGACCAACATCACCTCGTGTGGCGCATCGGGCACAACCTTAGCCATCACATTACGTATTTTGGTCAACTCGTGCATTAGTCCCACTTTATTATGGAGGCGCCCCGCCGTGTCGATCAAAACCACGTCGGCATCATTAGCCACGGCCGAACGCAATGTATCGAATGCCACCGACGCCGGGTCGGAACCCATATTCTGGCGGATCATTGTAGCTCCCGCACGGTTGGCCCACACCCCCAGCTGGTCAATAGCCGCGGCCCGGAACGTGTCGGCCGCACCTATATATACTTTACGCCCCGACCTGACCAGACGCGCCGCCAATTTACCTATAGTAGTCGTTTTACCGACCCCGTTTACACCCACCACCATCACCACATAAGGCATGCCATCGGGCGGATTGAGTTCGAAACCCTTATGCGAATCTTCACGGTCCCGCAAAAGAGCCGTTATCTCTTCCCGCAATATCTGCTGCAACTCATTTTGGCCCATATATTTATCGCGCGAAACCCTCTGTTCTATCCGCCCTATGATCTTCACCGTTGTCTCCACCCCCACATCAGAGGTTATCAACACCTCCTCCAAATGGTCGAGCATATCGTCATCGACCTTCGACCTCCCGGCAATAGCTCTTGCCAGTTTAGAAAAGAGTCCGGCTTTGGTCTTTTCCAATCCCTGCGACAACCGCTCTTCACGCGCCTTCTCCGCGGCACGTTCCCTGGCCTCGGCTGCGGCAGTTTCGATATGCGACGAGGCTGCGGCAACCCCTTCGAGAGTTTTAGCTTTTATTTCCGACAAAACCTCCGAAGCCTCTGCCGCAACCCGGTCGACCTGCCTGCCGGCTTCCTGCACGGCATCCACGACCTCTTCGCGCAATTCGGTCGTTTTGTCCTTCAATTTTTCAGTCCGGTCATGCAACCGCACTGCCGCCTCTTCCAATACGTCCCCGGCACACTCCTTCAAATCCTCCGCAGCCTCCCCGAAAGCCTCTTTCGCATCCTCACGTAACTCCCCGGCAGCCGTTTTTATATCCGACACAATCTCCGAAGCAGCCTCGCTCACCACCCCTGCCACCTTTTTAGCGGTCTCTTCCGCCTTTTTTTCCCCCCGGGAGAAGAATTTCAAAAGTCCCATACCTACTTATGTTTACCGGAGCACTAAACTCCGCCTGATTCCCGATTAAAGACCCCACTGTTTTAGATGCCGCGTGTACACGGCAGGCCTAATCTTACAGCCCACCGCAAAAATACAAAAAGCTCCGCATATAAGGGAGCTTTTTGTATTAAGATGGATAACGAGACTATTTCTTTTCGAAGAAATCTTTTATCTGATCGTTGGGAAGTATCTCGGCCTTAAACGTATAAGCACCGGTTTTCTCCGATTTAACCATCTTAATGCACTTTGTAAAGTTCTTGCCCGAACCTGTCTTAAGAGTTGCTACTACTTTTTTTGCCATGACCTGCCTGATTATTTAATTTCCCTGTGTACGGTCACCTTCTTCAGTATGGGGTTATATTTGCGACGCTCCATCCTGTCGGGGGTGTTCTTCTTGTTTTTGGTGGTTATATACCTCGACGTGCCGGGCATCCCACTAGCTTTGTGTTCGGTGCATTCCAGAATGACCTGAACGCGATTACCTTTTTTTGCCATTTCCTGTAATTAGCTTTAGTAGACCTTCTTCGGTGCGGCAGCTTCCTTCAGCGCACAGGTAAGACCTTTTTTGTTGATTGTTTTGATGCCGGCCGCCGAGACCTTCAGGGTGATCCATCTCCCTTCCTCCTCCAGCCAGAAGCGCTTGGTCCGAAGATTCGGATTGAAACGGCGCTTGGTTTTAGTGTTCGAATGGGAGACATTGTTCCCCACCTGAGCCACTTTTCCGGTGATTTCGCAGATTTTCATTATCAGTTAATTTTTATCCCAATTCATCTAAGGGAGTGCAAATATACGCCTTTTTCATTAAATACAGCATCCCGCACTAAAAAAATGGAATATATGTCACTCAACCGATCCACTCCACCTTATCCGCGTCGTCGGAAAGAGCATGCGGCAACGCTTCGCGGGCCGGGTAGCCGAGCGCCACAATGCACATGACAGCCGTATCCGAGGGAATGTCGACCTGGGTGCGCAGATACTCTTCGGCCGTCTCTCCTCCCGGAGCGTTGCGGTCGCGCAGGCGGCCGTTGACATGCACCCAGCACGAGCCCAGGCCCATTGCTTCGGCAGCTATCTGCATGTAAATGGCCGAGATAGTACAGTTTTCCCTCCAGAGGTCGGTTTGAGACTTATCTCCCAGAACAATAATCCCAACCGGAGTGTCCTTTAAAAATGAACTTCCCGAGTCGCGCATCGTCGAGAGGCGCTCCAACAGCGCGCGGTCCCGCACGACTATAAAGCGGCTCGAACGGCAATTCTTCGACGACGGTGCATGTAGCGTTGTTTCCAGAAGCACATCTATCGTCTCTTTCGGCGGGACTTCGCCGGTGAATTTGCGGCAACTGCGCCTGCGGCGCAACAACTCCAAGGTATCCATAAATTTCGCCTGTTTTATGCAAAAGTAACGATTCCCGGATAATTTTCGTACCTTTAAAATCCGGCAATATGTATCGCCCGGGGAATTAATGAATTAAACTATTGACATACACAATATTGCAATGAACAAAGAATTAACTGTTGCGCTCATATACGATTTCGACGGCACTCTTTCTCCGCGTAACATGCAGGAGTACGATTTTATACCGGCCGTGGGGAAGAGCAACCTGGAGTTCTGGCGCGAGAGCAACTCTCTTGCCGAGGCGCAGGACGCCGATCAGATACTGGTCTATATGTCGCGGATGATACACGCCGCGCGTGGCAGCGGGAAGTCGCTGCAGCGTGAGGCTTTCAGGGAATCGGGCGCCGGGATCACGCTCTTCGAAGGAGTCGTGGAGTGGTTCGGGCGCATCAACGCCTATGCCGCCGCAAGGGGGATCGAAGTGCAACACTATGTCAACTCGTCGGGAATAAAAGAGATGATCGAAGGAACGAAGATCGCCCGCGAGTTTCGCAAGATATATGCCTGCTCGTTCCTCTACGATGTCGACGGAGTGGCTTACTGGCCTGCGGTGGCTGTCAATTATACCAACAAAACACAGTTTATCTTCAAGATCAACAAGGGGATCGAGTCGGTATTCGACAGCGAGATGATCAATCGCTACATCCCCGAGGAGGAGCGTGCGGTGCAGTTCCGCCATATGATATACGTCGGCGACGGAACAACCGACATTCCCTGCATGAAGCTCGTGAAGCAACAGGGCGGGCACTCGATTGCGGTGTACAACCCCGAGGAGGGAGGTCGCCACACGATGGAGAAGCTGATCAGGGACAACCGCGTGAGCTATGTGTGCCCGGCAGACTACTCCGAGGGGCGCGAAATGGATACGCTCGTCAAGACGATCATCGACAAAATAGCCGTAGACCACCGTCTGTGCAAATTATCGACAGCAAAATAGCCCGGGTGCGGCATATTGCGCCGGACCGGAATAATATCGAGGGCACAACCCGTTAATACGTACTGCCATGAAACTTATCTTTGCAACCAACAACCATCACAAGGTCGCCGAAGTGCAGGAAATGCTCGGCGACCGCTTCCGTATCATCATCCCTCGCCAGATGGGCATCCTGGGCGAAATTCCCGAAGACGGAGCAACGCTCGCAGACAACGCCCTGCAAAAGGCACGTTACGTTTATGACCTTTCCGGTGAGGAAAATTGCTTTGCCGACGACACGGGACTCGAAGTCGACGTGCTGGGAGGTTCACCCGGAGTCTACTCCGCACGCTATGCCGGCAGGGAATGCAACGCCGTCGAAAACCGGAAACTGCTGTTGTTAAACATGAAACATGAAGATAACCGCAGGGCACGTTTCCGCACGGTGATAGCCCTAATCCTAAATGGACAGGAGCATTTGTTCGAAGGCGAAGTCAGAGGGACCATCTTGCACGAAGAGGCCGGCGACGGCGGATTCGGCTACGATCCGCTGTTCGTACCCGACGGCTACGAGAGCACATTCGCCCAAATGACACTCGAAGAGAAGGGTGCAATCAGCCACCGGGGAGCAGCAGTGCGAAAACTGACAGAATTCCTGCACACACTAAAGACCGAATAACGACCATTTTCCTTATACAATCTTCGACTGCGACTTTTTTTCAAAAAAGTCGCCCAAAAAACTTCAATCATTACTTTACTCCGAACTTATAGTTGTTATGTTATAGTAGGCAAGCCCTCCGGACCATGTTAGCATTTAAGGGCTTGCCTACTATAACATAACAACTGTAAAATCAGAGCGAGGTCAGGATTAAAAGTTTTTGGTGCCGCTTTTTGAAAAAAGCGGCAGTTGGAGGCTGCACAGAGAAAATGATCGTTTAAGGGGGGGTAAATTAATTGTATGATATATTATGGTTATTAGATTTTTTGCGGTATTGTTTGCGGTTATATTTTTCCCATTTTTGTGTCTTGGGGAGAGCCAGGCGTCGGACATCGTGAGGTTTATGGGTAAGGAGTATATTCTGCAGACCAATATCCTGGAGTATTATTTTGAACGGCAGGGGATCTCTCGCGACAGTCTGATGCGTTCTGTCACGCTTGTCGACAGCAATGGCAACAAGTCGAAATTCAGCCGTATCAGGCCGGAGTGTCTGCGCGGGTATATAGCTACTTTTGAGGTGACTGCCGACGGGGAGTTATATCTCAACGACATACAGTTATATTTTTTCGCCCATGAGCCTTATGAAGTAGAAGGACGCGATTCGTCGAGGGCGCAATATTCGATTATGCACCTGTTGTTTCCCGGTCAGCGCCGGGTGCAGCTTGATTGGTACACAGGGTTGCTGATAGTGCCTTACGGCGATGTGGAGAATTATGTCTACTCGGGGTATGCGTCTGTGTTCGAACAATATATGGTTATGGTCATGCGTGAGGGAAGATACCTGCGCCACATTAACTACGACAGCCGTCAATATATAATATTCCGTTCGCGGCAGTTTGCGATGTTCAAACGTACCAACTCCTATCGTAGCGAGTTTACGACCCTCAAGGTGCTCCATGAAGATTGGGACGACGCCCGTATTGAGGAGTACATATCTCTAAACAACACTCTGTTCGCATCCAGGATGTACGCCAAATGATTCTGTACTGCCGGCCCTAATGCCTCGTCTGGGTATACGGGCATAAGCCGGTCTCTTTATATAAAGTCCGATAGATTTCGTGTATAAATCTATCGGACTTTATATAATCCTTTCTAAGAAACTGTTTTTCAACACACAGCACAACCATACTCCTCGATTTTTGTAAAAAATAGCCCTTTAGAATAATTCGCAACTATTTTTCCCAGGAAAATTAGACAGACTCTCAGGAAATAATCCGGGGACTGTTTAAATCCGGGTGTGTAAACACGCCCCGGTGTCTAAAGTGTACCGGCATTATCTTCCTGCATCACGCCGGGTTCGACATTCTCCCCGGCCACCTCCAGGTTGCTTGATCCATAATAGACATGTGCTAAAAAATCGTAGTCGAGAGCCTTGGAAATCCTTATTAGTTGCAGGATGCCTATATCTTCGCGTTCGAATATCGAGTAGATATTTGTACGGCTGCAATAGATCATTTCAGCCAAAGAGGTGGCACTCATGCCCTTTTCTTCCATGCGCCGCCGGATCAGCGATCCTAAATGTATGCTGTTCATATCTCCGAGGGGTTTCTCTGCCGGTCCGATGCAGAAAATTAGCCTCTTCAAACCGGGAGGCAGCGACCGACCGCCTACCCTAATCCGGTAGTTGCAACATTCGGCGGAACGATTAATCATACCACACCCTTACCCGTAGCGCAACAACAGCGCACGAAGCGATGAACAGATGATTACTCCCTACCCTAACGAATTTACCAGATTCAGTTTGAAAGAGCAATACTTTATATAATATTGTTAATCAGATCTTTTTACATCTGTTTTAGAAGCAGTTTAAAAATATTACCGAAATTATTTTCCACATATTCGCTTTATTGTTTTTCGCCGGGATAAAGCTGCATACCGTAATAAGGGGCAAATATCGGAGAAAAATAACACCGGGAAAAGAAGAAAAAGGACGAGAAAAATATTTTTAAGCAGTTTTCTACAATTTATTTCTATTGTGGATGACCATATTGTACGGTTTGTGACATGACAGCATGTTTTTAGTAAAACAGGTATGACGTACGACCGTTTGATATCACAACACAGCATGGTTCGCAACATATAGCGGGAATCACCGGTTACAGGATGCCCACTGAACCGCACACACCGAAAAAGAAAAGCGTGGAACCGTAGCTTTCTTCCTGCAAACTGGGTTCTGGTAGGACCTCGGATCAGAAATAAGCAACAGCCCACGCCATCTATGCCTTAGCATAATATAACGTACGGGCAAGCGTGCCTATTCTCTCTCCTATTGAATTTACCAGATTCAGTTTGCGAGAATACAGCTTGAAACCTGCGTGTTCGAAATAATCGTGTCACCGTTGTGACGGTCACAAATATACGAAATATTTCGAGGCAAATGCCTGCCTGCCACATTTAAGGGCCGTTGCTTTCCCCGGGAGTCTCCGTCTCCCTTATCAGAACATAAAGAACATCAGGTAATTAAATTATTACAAAAAAATACAGATATTACAAAAATACATTTTTTATCATTCCGGCCACGCCTGCTATACAAGCATTTACACGGATGGGGTTCATTTCATCATTTCGAACCGTACCGGATCTTTTCTTTAAAACAGCTCCCTCGCCCTTTGATAGTCGATAAGCAGGTCCGGGGAGAGTCCCATTGCCGGCATATATCCGGCCGACGCGAGCGTTGGCCCGCCCTGCTTCGGCCCCGGCGTTACCGGCCAATGCCAACTGTTCTTCCGATTTGATCCTGCCGGGGCAATTGCCTGCTCATTCATCTCCATCCGCACCCCGGCGGGCGCATCGACCAGGCTTATCACCAGGTCAAAGGCATGATCCTGCCTGTAGATACAACTGCCGGAAACCGGTGCATTGTTTCCAACTGCTAAAGTATATCAATTACAGACACATTTCGTTTCAATATACTGAAAATCAACAAAAAATCATGTAACCGGATGCAGAAAAAGGTTACACCCCGGTATAAGTTGCGTTAACCGGGGTGTAACCTTCCAACATCTCATGAGAATTATTTACCTAAGAAACTGTTTAATTTTCCTGTGGAAAAAGATTTAAGTATATTCCGGTGATGATTTTTGCGTGAAAATAGAGGAGCATAGCGGTGTTCCATGTAACGAAATTTTCACGCGAAAAGCGGCCCGGAAGAACTTATAATACTTTCCATAGGAAATTTAAACAGTTTCTAAGTGCCCGAACCGGATATTACATAAAACCGGTTCGCATTATAGCCTTCCTGGGACGTGTCAATACAACCGGCATACCCCTGCGGGTCGATGATCCGGTATGAACAGGCTCGCAAAATATGCGTGGCGGAGGGGGGGGAGTCTTATCCGGCAAGTCGCCCCCCGTGCAGCTACGGATTATTTGTGTACGGATTTGCTGCCGGCATCGTATGCCGCCAGTTTACGTAAATAACAGATCACGGCGCTATCGCCGCCATGCTCCGGATCGCCTTTGCCCGATTCGCTTACACTTTTTTTGATCCATGCGCGTATCCTGCTTTTGGTAACTTTAGGGATGCTCCCGGAGCCGTCTCCGTCGCCCGTCAGCCTGACGTAAACCTGTGGCTTTATATCGTTATCGACCAGCATCAACACCTGCATCCTTGCGCTGGGGCCAAGGTCGCCGACATCTTTTATCAACGGCCGCGAATAGAGCATCAGTCTCTCTTCCTCTGAAATCGTCTGGAAAAACCGGACGATCAGCCCGTCCAGCTCCTTTCTATTCCTGTCGGAGATCATATTTCGACGGATGCATTTACCTATGGCGCTGATCACACGGCATACCTCTATGTCATGGCCCATAGGAGCCAATCCGCGGAGCAATTGTATAGCGTTTTTGTCCGGGGAGTTTGCCAACAACTCTATCAGTTTCGGGTGAAGCGGAGCAAAATACTCATCATCCAGCATCTCTGCCATAAAGGCCGACAGTCTCTCATGCGATGCCCTGCTATTGAGTTCGGCTACCTTCTTTTCGAGATCGGCCAGATCGGACATGTAATTCTCCCTGGACTCGGCGGCAAACCTGTCTTTCACCCTCTTCAGGTCTTCTTCTGGAATCGTGCATATGCCTTCGAAAGATACCATGCCATTAATCTGTCCCTCAATATCCTTAATCGTTGCCGATAGCATTTCGTACTCCCGGCACAAATTACCGGTATGTCTGACTTTATCGATTATAGCCTTCGGATAGGATCTCTCTACATTTTTACAGTCGTCCAATTCTTTCGCCAACCGCCTTGTTTCGGCAATATCCAATATCTCCAGACGGCGACAAACAGCATAAACGTGGTCGTAGATCATTTGCCTGACCTTATCCTGCTCTTCTGCCAAAATGGTGTTGTAGTTATTTATATTTTTTCTTGTAAAGTTATTGTGCTGTATAATTTCATTTAAGCGGTCGTATGTTTGCTTAAGATCTACTGACATGCACTCATCGTCGGAAAATCCGGTGATAATTCTTTTCAGTTTCCCGGCTTCGTTACGAACCCGTGCCCCTTCAATCCCTTTGTAGAGTATTACCCGAAAAACGAGCAGAATTAATATGGCGACAAACACCGGCCAAACATAGTCAGCCAGTCCCCACGGTTCGTAATCCACAAAACTGATCCAGCGGTCATTGGCCTGGTGCTCCGGGTCGACAACCACAGCCCCCTGATCGGAACCCAGCACAAGCCCGGTCCCGGGATCGAAATATGCCGCCGAGGGCTCGAATGCCAGCGACGGATAGCGTATCCCGCCGCCCGTTTTGACAATACTGCCGCCCGAAACGCTATACTCGACAAACCCTTTCCCGGCAAGCGCCACGAACGTCGAATCGCCGGTCACCAGCAATTTCCGGAATCCCTTAGCCCGGACCGAGTCGCTACAAATACGACCTGTGTCCAGATCGCCGCAAAAAATATATTGATTTGTAAGTATACACAATCCGTTCCCTCCCTTAAGCCCGGCCACATCCCTTGCAAACGAGAATGCAGATAAAGCGCCCATTGAATCGAGAGATGGCTTAAGTCCCCAATAATTACATTTTCTGATCCCTTTATGTAATGTCGCCACATAGACCGGTTCGTTTGTCCGGCCGCTGCTGAACAACGATTCAATGTAGGTACTGTCCACAGGGGTATATTTTATTACTCTTCTGAACTGCCACCGGGACAGCGCCTTGCGCCCGCCGGCGAGCAAATCTACATGATCTTCATCGGATTTGAGGCATGCCGTAAAGATATCGTCATCGGGGCCCACACAACCTATGTATTCGGGACGCCTTTCCAGGAGAAATTTCGTGGAGGGAACTTTCATCCTGTAAATATGATGCTCCGTACAAAAATACAACATGTCGAGCACACTGCCGATCCAGCGGACATTCTCTCCCTGGGCAAAACGCAATTTGCAATAACAGCGGGCTACCATACCACCGTTATAAGCTATATAAAGCTTGTGGTCCGAAGAAACAAAATAGTTGTTAGCGCCGTCGGTGCAGGCCGCCTTGATTTTACGTTGTGCGCTATTGGCGCTCACCATTGAAGGCATCTTGCTCAAGGCATTGCGCGACAGCATCATGATGAATCCCGTAGAGCTGTCTTCAAGGATCATCCGGCGCCCGGAGCGTTCCGACAGTGCGGGTCTCCGGCGCAACGGCAGGTCGCGAAAACCTCCCGCAGCCCTGTAGCCATTGTCGTAATTACTCCTTATGCGCATATGGTCGGGTGAAACGACCCACTGGTTACCCGCCGCATCGTCGAAGCATATCAGAGGGACCATGCCGCAATCGACCGAATCGGTCAGGGCGCAACTGCCCGAATCTAAGATATATTTATGTCTGCCCGACAGGATATTAAACCGGCGACCATCGCCGGCGGCGCGTCCTGCATAGTTGATCTTTCTGTTTTTCAACAAGACTGTTGCCTCCTCCGGGTGGTCGAACGGAATGACTGCCAGTCCGAACGGCGTGGCGCAAACTGCCGTATCGCATCCGGGAGTAACGGCAAAACTCTTTATTTCAAACTCTTCGTTATACGCTTTCAGGGTCTTTTCATCGGGATAGACCAGGGTCATCGTATCGGACGGGCCAAAAAGATTGATCCGGTAAAGGCCGTTGCTCGTAGCAACATACATATTGCCACTGCCTGTATCCACAAAATCGTAAGGGGAATAACAGGTCCCGCGCACCGGAATAGAAAAGGACCTGCTCGATTTACACTCCCCATTAGCCCTCCATAACCCGAGTCCCGCATTGCGCATGCCCACCGCAAGAATAGTATCGCCACCCGTTGCCGGTTGCGAGGCCACGAAATAAATACGGTCGCATTTCAGATCGAACGCCCTCTTCTGCCCGCGGACTATATCGAACAGGAGTACATCACCTGTTTCCGTGCCTATCCATACCTCTCCCGCTCCGGCAGACGATATGCTCGACAGTGACTCCTCGAAACCGTATTCCACCTCGCCCAATCCGGCAGGATCGCCTTCGGCGACCCTGCATGAGGACAAACCAGTGAACAGCAACGCAGAAATAAAACACAGGCATCCTGACGCCCGGAGACATCTGTTTTTTCCGGTAGATATACTAAGAAAAGTATGCCTCATGATACACTATGCTGTTAGAATCTGTCTATGGCGTGTTAGCATAAACGCTTGCGCCCGCTTCCGGTACTTTTTTCGCCCCCTGCTTTGCCTTTTCCCTTGAAATATTCACGATATTCCTTCGAAAAAGCGACTTGCAGAGAACGAAATAGCACCAGAATCGAACATAACCATTTATGCTAACATGCCCTAATTCCCATATGTAAAGTAGTTGCGAATTATTTTCAGGGCTGTTTTTTGCAAAAATCGAGGATCATAGTAGTACTATGTGATGGGATTTTTGCGATAAAGAGGCCAAAAAGAAACGGCAAACAGTTTCAATGGAAAATTCAGACAGGTTCCAAGCAAGATACAGGCATTCTGACAACTACCCCTATCCCGCTCCGCCACGCAAAGCCTTCATTCTAAAGAACCATCAGTCGACAATTTCCAATCCATGCGAAAGCCTGATCTCGGCCGACGACGGGCCGACGGTTAGCGTAAACGCTCCCGGCTCGACCCTCTCTTTCATGTCGCGGCCTATAACCGCGAAGTCGCTGCGCGAAAGAATAAACCTGAACGTGCGGCTCTCGCCACGCTTTATATGGGCCCTTTCGAAACGGCACAGCTGCTTTACAGGCTGCACCACCGACGAAACCTCGTCACGCATATACAATTGGACCACCTCGTCGCCGTCGCATCCGCCGGTGTTGCGTACGGTAAATTCCACACTGTACCCGCCTTTGCCCGCGGGAGCGACGCGCATGTCGCCATACTCGAACGACGTGTAACTCAACCCGTAACCGAACGGATACAAAGGCGCGGCTTTACAATCGGCATAGTCGTGGTTTGCAGGCCGTTTCTTATTGTAATACACCGGTAGTTGGCCCACAGAGCGTGGTATGCCCACCGGCAGGCGACCCGCAGGACTATACTCCCCGAAGAGCGCCGCAGCCACCGCATCGCCACCCTCCTGCCCGGGGTACCATGCCGTCATGAGAGCCGACGCATTATCCGACGCCCACGTCATGTCGAGAGGACGCCCCTGTATATATACAACCACGACGGGTCTTCCCGTAGCCTTCACCGCACGCAACAATTCCTCCTGGCGGCCCATGAGCGACAGCGTGGCGCGGTCGAAACCCTCACCGCACTCCATGTCGCTTACCGACTGCGCCGAAACCGTAGCAGCACCCGTGGCCAGATATTGAGTCTTGAAATCACGGGCGCTCGACCCGCCGACCACGACAACAGCAACGTCGGCCGCCCTTGCCGCCGCCACGGCCTGCGCTATGCCGCTATCGTCCATATCCCTCACCGCACAGCCACGCGCATACACCGCCGACGGCACCCTCTCGCGGATACCGTCGAGCACCGTAACCACATCGCGCTGCTGGGCCGTGTAGTCGCCCAACTGGTTGTAAACATTATCGGCATTTGGCCCTATCACCGCAACCCGCATCGAAGGCTTAAGCGGTAGCACCCCGTCGTTTTTCAACAATGTGACACTCTCCCAGGCCACTTCGCGAGCCAAAGCCCGCCCGCCGTCGTCGCCTACTGACACAGTAGCAGCCTCGTCGACATAAGGATTTTCGAAAAGACCCATCTCGAATTTCAGTTTCAACACACGCTCCACCGCCCGGTCGATCTGCTCCTCCTTAACGCGTCCGGCCCTGACCTCCGCAGCCAGATGGGCAAACGCTCCTCCGCACAGGTCGACATCGACGCCGGCATCCATAGCCATGGCTCCAGCTTCGGCCACCGACCCCGCCACATTATGCGTCTCGGCCAGCCCCTCGATGCTCACAAGATCGGAAATAACGAATCCCCCGAATCCCCACTCGTCTCTTAGGACATCGGTCAGCATATGGCGGTTTGCCGTGCACGGCACACCGTCGACCGAACAATAGGCCGTCATCACCGACAGCGCTCCGGCATCGACAGCAGCCTTGAACGGCGGCAGGTAGACGCTTCTAAGTTCGCGTTCACCTATCAGGTTGCTCCCCCCGTTCTGCCCTCCGTCTGATACCCCGTAAGCTATAAAATGTTTGAGCGTCGAGACCGTGCTGCCGGGCAATGCAAGGTTGCCTCCGCCCGACCCGCGCACGAAAGCCGCGCCCATAAGCGCCGTCAGAACAGGGTCCTCTCCATAACACTCCTCCACCCGCGACCAGCGCGGGTCGCGCGAGATGTCGAGCACCGGCCCGTAGCTTATATGTCCTCCCTGCAACCTTATCTCCCGCGATATGAGTCCTCCCATACGCTCAATGAGGGCCGGATTCCACGTAGAAGCCTGGCCTATGGCTGTGGGAAACACCGTGGCTCCTATAGCCATATGGCCGTGAGGAGCTTCCTCGGCCAGGAACAGCGGAATCCCCAGGCGCGTGTTCTCCACCACGTAGCGCTGCATCATATTTGCCAGCCGGGCCGCCATATGTGGATCGAGCCCCGTCTCCAGGTCGCGCCGCGTCCATGGGTCGGCCCGGAAAGTCCCCCAGAACATTCCCGCATGACGCTCGCCGACAGTCTCCCTGAAGTGGTCGGTCAGCACCACCTCTTCGCCCCGCCGTTCGAACATCTCCCAGCCGTAGGGCGAAATCAACTGTCCGATCTTTTCTTCCAGGGTCATGCGCCCCACCAGATCGCGCGCCCTATCCGCCGGGCCAAGCGAAGCATCTTTGTACTTAGGGACATTATCCCCGCATGATACAGCCACTATTGCCGCCGCCATAACCCCCAATACAGATATTTTCGAAATCATGTCTTATATATTTTTCAGAAGACGGTTCACCGCCCGGGAATAAATTTCCAAATACACCTCCGGGGAGACCGTAAACGCCTCCCCAGAGTTGCAAAATCATGAAATACACCCCACTACTGATGCGTATTCCCCATCGTGAACTCAAGTTTGCCGCCGTTCATTATATCTTCGAAAGCGATATAATTTTTGTCGTAGGTACGGCCGTTGAGTTTCACACTTTGGATGTATTTATTTTCGGCGCTGTTGTTAACGGCTACAATTTTGAAGGTCTTGCCTCCGCCGACGTTGATCTCCGCCTCGTCGAACAGCGGGCTACCGAATATATAGCGCCCGCCGGCCGGTTCGACCTGATAGAATCCCATCGACGAAAGAACATACCATGCCGACATCTGGCCCACATCCTCGTTGCCGCACAAACCGTCGGGCGCATCGTGGTAGAGCGTGGTCAATATCCGGCGGACAAGTTCCGCCGTCTTCCACGGCTGCCCAACCATATTGTACATATACACCACGTGGTGGCTCGGTTCATTGCCGTGGGCATACTGCCCTATCAACCCGCTGATGTCGGGCGAAGCGTGGTCACCCATGTAGCCCTCGACAATAAACAGCGAATCGAGTTTTTCGATAAACCGCTCACGGCCACCGAACAAACTGACCAATCCGTCCACATCGTGAGGCACCAGCCATGTATACTGCCATGCGTTCCCTTCGGTGAAGTCGTTCTGTTCATGGATCGACTCGAACGGATTAAACGGCGTGCGTTTTTTACCCTCGGTCGACAGCCCGCGGATGAATCCCGACTTGCGGTCGAAATAGTGCGCATACGATTTGCTGCGTTGTGAGAAATAGCTGTAGTCGGTCGTCTTATTCATTTTGGCCGCCACCTGAGCCAGCGACCAGTCGGCGATGGCATATTCCATACAGCGGGCCACCGACTCATAGATGCTGTCGTAAGGGATGTAGCCGTAGCGTTTGAGTTGCGCCAACCCGCGTTCGTCGAGCATGGCCGAGGTTTTCATCGCCTCGTAAGCCAACTCGTGGTCGAATCCCTTGTAGCCCTTCAATATGGCGTCGGCCACTACCGGTATAGCCGGATTACCCACCATGCAATCGGTCTCGCACGCCATAAAGTGCCACACGGGAAGTTTGCCCTGCTCCTTATATATGTGGATCATCGTGTTTATCACGTCGTCCACTTTTTCGGGATGAATGATCGTCATCAGGGGGTGTGCCGCACGGTAGGTGTCCCACAACGAGAAGGTGGTGTAGTTCACAAAATCGCCTACATGTATAGTGCTGTCGGAACCACGGTAGTCGCCCCGCACGTCGCAGAACTCCGACGGCGCTATCATCGTATGGTACAACGACGTATAGAAAACTTTCCTGGCCCCGGCATCAGAGGTTTTTATCTTTATCTTACCAAGTTCGCTGTTCCATGCACAGTCTGCGGCCCCGATTGCCCCGGCAAAATCCCAGCCCGGAAGTTCGGCTTTCATATTGGCCCGCGCCCCGTCGATGTCGACCGGCGAGAGTGCTACTTTCACATACAGCGGCTTCGACGCATCGACATCGAACCACGCCTGACCATAAACCCGTTGCGCCTTGAGCATTCCGCCTTCGCGGCGGTCGTTACCCTCGGAAACGACAAATTTACGGATAGGCTGCGAGAAGTGTGCTGTAAAATATATCCTCTGGTTCCTGGCCCATCCCGTAGAGTAACGGTAACCCGAGATCACCGTATCGTTCTCCTGAACGATATACCCTTCCACGGGAGCATCCCAGCACGTCCCGTTCTCAAGGTCGATCACTACCCGCGCATCTGCCGCACCGGTGGGGAAAGTATACTTATGGAACCCGACACGCTTGGTCGCCGTAAGCTCGACGTCGACCCCGTAGCGGTCGAGACGTGTGGCGTAGTATCCCGCACGGCTTTTCTCGTTGGCCCTCGAAAAGTACGACCAGTGGCCGCTTTGCTGATCGGCTTCATTGCCGCGCCCCAATGTCACGTCGCCTGTGACAGGCATGAACGAAATGTCGCTCAAATCACCTATGCCCGTACCGCTCAGGTGCAGATGGCTGAATCCCGTTACCGTGGTATCCGAAATATGGTACCCCGAGGTCCAGTCCCATGTCTGGGGAATACTGGTCGGCCCGAGCTGCACGAGCCCGAACGGGACACAGGCACCCATAAATACATGACCGTGCCCGCCCGTACCGATATACGGGTCGACATACTGAGTAAAGTTCCCTTCCGTGTTCTTGTCCGTACACGACACCGCGAACACCGCAAGCGCCGCCATTGCCAAAAATTTAGCCTTCATCTCTGATCGTTTTATATGATTTAATCCTTCCATTATAATTTAAATCGTCAAAGGCGCCACTCTAATAAACCACTTAATATATTCTGTTTAAGCCGGTTGTAGCTGCACTGTAAACAACCTGCCTACTCCACCACATACCATGAATATCCGCCGGGGCCCAACGTAAACGTAAAATCCACAGTGTAATCGCGTCCTATCCCATACTTCGCCACACGTCCCTCCTGTTCCCTTATGCGCGCCGACT
Organism: Rikenellaceae bacterium; assembly: GCA_031552535.1. Taxonomy (GTDB): domain Bacteria; phylum Bacteroidota; class Bacteroidia; order Bacteroidales; family Rikenellaceae; genus JAVBMJ01. The sequence goes on along the minus strand of JAVBMJ010000041.1, from coordinate 60,606 downwards.
TATCGAGTCCGGTGTAATACATCGGCAACTTTATAGTGCGCGTGATCGTCTCCTCCAACGGATTATAAAGCATAATCAGTCCCTTCTCCACACCCTCCGGATCGACATGCATTATGCCGTCCCAGTCGCGTCCGTCGGCGCGGCGCAGGTGGATGATATCGGCATTGAGTATGCGCCGGTATTTTTTGTACCATTCGACAACCTCCGCCACCGTCCGGCGCGTCTCTTCGGTGTCGTATAGCCGCGGGCCCCGGAAGCAAGCCTGCACACCGGCTCCGTAATACTGCATCATCAACCGGCGGTAGTCATCGAGATGTTCCGACAAAGGTTCCAAAACGGCATCGGCCCCGCCGCCGTGGTATTGCGTCAGGGGAACGAAACCCCATCCCATCGAAGGGGTCTTTTCCCACGTGCCGTCGTAAATATTCTGCCGGTTCAATATCTTCTGTTCCGCGCGCGGCAATGCAAAGTTGGTCTCCCTGTAGCCCAGGCCTGTTTTATTGGTGCCGTCGAGGAAGTACCAGTCGGGAGTATTTACGTAGACCCCATTGGCAGCCATCCAGTGAAACAGACTTTTCTGCACCTCCATCTGCCTCCATTGCGAGTCGTCCAGCCCCTCGTGGCCGGGATGGGAAGTCGAAGCGCAAAGGTCGCCCGGATAGGGACCGTCCATCTCAAGGATATCGAATCCCGTATTTTTGAAAAACGCGATTATATTGTCGCGGTAATCCAATCCCCAACGGCTGCAAAAACACGGGGCGTTACCGAAGAATGCCCCGCCGGGCTTTCCAGTCTGCAGATCTATCACATCCGTTTCAGCGTCTATGCTACGGGAACTGAATAAGGTGTAACCCCCGATCAGAATATCTTTCGAGTGGGCATATCCGGCCACGGCTTTCCATTTCGAATGATTCTCCGGCGAGGGGTTTTCCATCTTAAGGTGCGACCCGAAACTCAATATCAGCGCTTCGTAGCCCGTGGCGGCACATTGGTCTATAGCCTCATAAACCTCCCTGTCTGTACGGCTTACAAGATGCATGAATACCGGGTTGCCCGCGGTCCATGGGGCAATCGCGCGGTACATCCGCCGCACGGCCAGTCCCCGCCGGTCGCGGTCGTAGCTGTCGTGCAGCAATTCGTATGTCCTCACCGATTTGAACACCCCGCCACGGGCGAGCGTGATCCCCGGAGCTTGCTCAGGGTAAACCTCCAGCAGACACGGAGTCCGCAAATCATAGTTCACCTGTGAGGTGTATGTGCTGTCGGCGATCCAATGCGCGGTCTGGTCGCTCAGCTCGTAGCACATCGCGTTATTGAAGGCATAGTCGGTCTCCACATAAATATGTGATGGCCGCGCCATATCCTCCGTCCGTCCAAACACGGCGCTCTGCTCCTCCGCCACCGCCAGTATTTCGTTCACTACCCGGCCTATCTTCAGCGGCGCCCCCGAACGGTTTTCCACCGACACCCACTTGCACATCAGCGGCAAAGCGTCGTATATTTCGTAATGTACGTAAACATCCACGTCTTCCAACTCCTGCGACGCGAAGCGCAACGACAGCCTCACGCCCGCAGCCTGTCCACACTCCCCGGGCAACCACCACCGCCCCGGACGCCAGTCGATATGCGGTATGGCGGGACCCGAGACGTACGACACGAAATGGAACCCTTCCCGTCCACGCTCCATCTCTCCGGGCCATTGCCTGAGCATATATGCGTTCTGCTTCTGACCGTAGAGTCCTCCGACGTTGTATTCCTGTCCGTCAATGGTTACACGCGCTTCGGGTTTCACGGCCCGGATCACCTGCCGCCCGTCGGTCATATTCCGGTATTCGATGCATGCAGCGTCGGGTTCGATGCGGAATGTCCGCTTTACCAGACCGTTATACAGCACCAACTCTGTCCCGCCTTCGCCGGTATAGACACCCGCTCTCTCCGCCACAGGCTCCACCAGCCAATCTGCCGCAATAGTTCTGCCATCGTTACGGATATCCCATGCGCCGGGTTGCCCCGCCATGGAGGCAACCGCGCATAAACACAACGCAGGCAACAGAAAGGATCCGGTTCTCATAAGCACGAGGCAGGCTGCCGGGATACTTGGGCTTTCTTTATAAAAATCTCAGGGGTCAATGCTTAAACCACTCCGGACCCAATATCGTGATAGATCCATCGGGAGCGAGCAATCCGAACTGCAAAACGCCGCTGTTGGGGTCGAAATAGCGCACCTCAATCGGGTGCAGTCCCTTGCGCAGAGCCGCCTGGCCGCTCTTTTCCAGTGCCGAATGCCAGCCGTCGTTGTCGATCACCAATTCCGTGCCGATCCACAACACGCTACCGTCGTCGCTGTTGAGGACGAACGAATATATGCCGTCCTGCGGAATATCGATATAGCCCCTGAATATCAGCCCTACATTGCCTGTGACACCCTTAGGGATCGAAACATTTCCAGTAACGAAGCGGCCCAAAACCCGGCCTTTGTCGATAAGGCGGCAGGAATCCTTCACAAAGTCGTGCCACACGACCGCCAAGCCCGGCTTCAACTCGCCGCGCGGCGTCTCGGCATCGCGATACACGGTTTTGCGGAAAGCGTATTGCTGCGGGTCGCCGGCCGAGCCATCGGGACGGAACTGCCTGAATTTAATCACCCTGTCTTCCCACACCGAAAAGGGTGCGGTGTAAAGCGCCGAATTGAGCGTAGGATCGGTCCCGTCGTCGGTATACCGGATCGCTATCGAGGGCAACGGACAGGCTATCTCCACTATCGCGGTATCTATAAATACGTTCCGGTTGCAAAGGCCATACATATCCGGGATCCTGTAGTTGACCTTCATTGTGTCGAGCCGCGCGAAATGGTCGTTGAGGCGCTTCTTGAAACCCGCTGCATCCTTACGGTCCGCGGCGACCCAGGCTATCTCACTGAGAACCATCAATCGCGGAAAATACCTGTACTCCACGATCCGGATCGAAGGAATTCTCTCAGCCCAGAGGTTTCCCTGCATCCCTACGACCAGTTGCTTCTGCGCATCGGTGAGCGAATCGGCCACCGGGTCGAATTCGTATAGCTTATCCACCGAACCGCGCGTCTGGTCGTAATCCAGGTATAACCACTCCGTGGGGCAGGCTATCACCTTGTTGCCGTGCGAGGTCGAATGCGCCAACGTTCCAGGGGCCCACGTCCTCCACCACATCACGGTAGCCGTCTTCGAAAGACCGCCCTCCTGTATCTCGTCCCAACCCACCATTTTTTTGCCATTGGCGTTGAAGAAAGCCTCCATCTCGTGCACAAACCACGACTGCAACTCCTCGACCGACTTCAATCCCTTATCCTTTATTCTCCGCCGGCAATCGGGACATTTCGCCCACTTGGTCTTCACGACCTCGTCGGCTCCCAGGTGGACGTACTCGTACGGGAACAACTCGAAGACCTCCTTATAGACATTCTTGCAGAACTCCAGCGTAGTATCTTTTCCCGGGCATATCGGATACCAGAACCATGTGCCTTTCTGCGCCTGGCCGTCGCACGACAACCACGGGAATTGCTCGATGGTGCCGTTGAAGTGCCCCGGCATATCTATCTCGGGCAGCACGTCGATACCGCGCCGCGCCGCATAAGAGACTACCTCACGGATATCGTCCTGAGAATAGTAGCCGCCATACAGAGTGTCGCCGCCTACTATTTTCATCCTGTCGGCCGGCAACCCGAAATCGGGATTGTCCAGCGTCTTTTCGAGCGACATGCAAAGCCTGTCGTGGTCGTTGAACTTGCGCCACGCCGCCTTTTCCGTCAACTCCGGATACGCCTTTATCTCTATGCGCCACCCCTGGTCGTCGGTGAGGTGCCAGTGGAATTTATTGAGTTTGTACTGAGCCATCAGGTCGAGTATCTTCTTGATCTCTTCCTTGGTCCAGAAGTGGCGTGCCGCATCGAGCATGAGCCCGCGCCACTCGAAGCGCGGCGCATCCTTTATCCGCATGACCGGTATCACCAATTCCTTCTTCACCCCATCCATTCCCGCATACGCAGGCAGCAACTGTCTCAGGGTGGCTATCGCCGAGACAATGCCCTCCGCGCCCGAGGCCGCCATCGTAATGCGCCGTTTGGATACGTCCAGGACATAGCCTCCGTCCGTCAGGGCGGTATCTATCTCAAATACTATCTTTCCATTCCCCGACACAGCTATATCGTCGTCGACAAGTCCGCCGAGCGCTTCGGCCAGATACTGTGCCGCAGGCATCAACCGCTCGTCGCGGCACACCACTTTCATATCCTTCCTGACGTGGAAAACACCCTTGCCCATCCCTATCTCTGAGGGTTGCGGGATAAGCGACACTTCTGCGGGTTCGGCGCTGCGCTCACAGCACGACACGGCCATAAGCATTACGCACAGCAAGGCCGGGAAAAAAGATTTACGGATCATATTCTTCATTTATCTTTCCCTCACGGGAACGTTAGCAGTTACCTCCGGATAACGACACATCTTTGAAGGTTCGGTAGCAAATATACATAATAATACTTTATCCACGAAGTCCCGGCGCATAATCTACGCTTAGAGGGTGATTTATACATGATCAAAATGCCATGAAAAACGGGAACGCTCAAGCCCGCTCCCGTATAAATCCGAACATTGCGCCTGCCCGGCATGCTCTCCAGAGCCGCCGGCAGCCGGCAAAACGGCATCACCTGTCGGCAACCAACTCTTCACGCCACACCGACAGTTCAGGCACAACGTTCCCTGACGCCTGCGGCGACACTCCCTGCGCCATTCCCTTTACCGCCGTCGGGTAACCTTTGGCTTTATTTATCGAGGGGTCTATCATCGAGATAGCCGCATTGAGCAACAACTCATGCCTGGCATCGCCGAAATCCCCTATAAAACCTCCTGAACCCAATTCGGTAGCCTTCACATCGGGCACCAACCCGTTTTCATAGCCCGACACCTTGTTTATATTGTGGATCCTGATGGTCATAGGATGTATTTCCCACAAATACCGCTTATTAGTTATCGTAGAACCACCGAGATTCTTCCCCAGTGTACGCTCGCCGACATGTACAAGGTTAGCCCCGTAAAACGGCCGAAGGGCATGAATAATCAACTCGCTGGCCGAAGCCGTATTGGACGACGTGAGTACGAATACCTTCTCCGCGCCTATATTATTACCTCCGATATCGGACGGATTCATGAATTTCTCCGCGGCAAAAGCCTGCGGATTATTATAACTGCTGCGATCTTCCTTATAAAGCATGTTGCCTCCCAGACGCTGGTCGCCTACTATGAAACTCGCCAGACGCCGGGCCGCAGTCAACTCGCCACCGCCGTTATAACGCAGGTCGAGGATCAGATAGCGCACACCGCGCTGTTTGAAACGCGCGAAAACCCGTGAAAGTTTGGAACTGTATTGCCCGGTCGAACCATTGGTAAAATGGTTATAGACCAGATATCCCGTCCTGGTCGAAAGCTCGAATACGCTGTCGAACAGCACCGGATCATCGTCGTATTCGGCGCGGGTGAGCGTGATGCTTCCGGCATCTCCCGACGACATCGACAACGTCACTTCGTTTTGCAGCATCAATTCGCTGTAGCGGCTACGGCTAATCGGCATCGCCTCCGTGCCGATAGCATTGAATGTGTCGCCACGTTTCAGGCCGGCCTTATCGGCCGGGGACCCGGGATGGACATATATTATCTGGGCATAAACTACATCCGAAGAGTTGATCAGAAATATCCTGTACTCAAATCCGAAGCCGCTCTCCCTGTCGGTCGACGCATATTCCTCCTCCCGGAAACGAAACCTGGCCGACATGGCGGAAGAGGCTGTGCTACGCTGTACCACCTTCGAAAAACGGTCGCCATAAACATCGTTCGCGATACTTCCCGATGTTGTGCGGTAACGCAACTGGGAATCGAAATATTTACCGGGATCCAACGCCGTATCGGTCGACGCGAACCGGGGCATCGAGTAGCCCCACAGATAACTGTTTTCCAAGGTCGTATACACCCACTGATTTACGCTTTCCGCATCGACAATCAGCGAATCATCCTTTTTGCATCCTCCGGCCATGACGACCGTGGCAATCACCGCCACCGACAACAACACACGTGAACTTTTTATCACCATCCATCTCATGGCTGCAAAATTAATAAAATACCAGAAAAAAATAAAAGTTTCACCCTAATAGGGTTTGTTATGTAAAAAATTAATATATTTAGGGTTCGAAAACAAAACCATAAACCAAACGATAAAAAACCTAAATTAATATTAACCTAATCCAGTTTTTGTTAACCTATGAAGACATATCCGACCAACGAGATTAAGAACATAGTTCTTATCGGTGCGCCCGGCTCGGGGAAAACTACCCTTGCCGAAGCTATGGCCTTTGAGGGCAAGGTGATAGACCGCAGGGGTAGTGTAGAGAGCGACAACACGCTTTCGGACAACACGGAACTCGAACACATCTACAAGCGTTCGATCTTTTCGACGATCCTTTTTACCGAATTTATGGGATGCAAACTCAACATCATCGACACTCCCGGATCGGATGATTTCTGCGGCAGCCTTTTTTCGGCCTTTAAGGTGGCCGATGTCGGCGTGATGGTTATCAACGCCCAGAACGGATTCGAGGTGGGAACCGAAATACAGGCGCGTTACGCCCGCAAACAGGAGAAGCCCGTGATCGCCCTTATCAACCAGTTGGACGCCGAAAAAGCCAACTGGGAGTCGACCCTGGAATCGATCCAGAATGCATCGCAGGTCAGACCGGTAATAGTACAGTATCCCGTTAACCCGGGGGTGGGATTCGACGCATTCATCGATGTGCTGATGATGAAGATGTATAAGTTCAAGGGCGACACCGGCCTGAGGGAAGAGTTCGATATTCCGGCCTCGGAGATGGAGCACGCCACAGAACTTCATAATATATTGGTGGAAGCGGCGGCCGAGAACGACGAGGCGCTGATGGAACTCTATTTCGAGAAGGGCGGTCTCACTCAGGACGAGATGCGTTCCGGACTCAAGCTCGGTCTGGCCAAACGCGACCTGATGCCGGTATTCTGTGCCTCGGGTAAAAAAGACATAGGCACTAAACGATTGATGGAGTTCATAATCAACGTCGCTCCGGGGCCGATCAAGGCGCCTAACTTCAAGACTGTCGAGGGTGAGGAGATCGAGCCGCTTACCGATGCGCCGGCTGCATTGTTCGTTTTCAAGAGCACTGTCGAGCAGCACCTGGGTGAGATCAGCTATTTCAGGGTTATCCGCGGTAAACTCACCGAAGGGATGGAACTTGTAAATACACGTACTGGAAACCGCGAAAAAATTTCACAGATATTCTCTGTCGCCGGAAAGATCCGTAACAAAGTCACCGAAATGAATGCCGGCGACATAGGTTGCACAGTGAAACTCAAGGGCACCAAGACCAACGACACGCTTGCCGCTCCGTCTGCACCCATCACACTGGCGCCCATCACATTCCCCGAACCGCGTTACCGTGCAGCCATAAAGGCTGTCAAAGCTGCCGACGACGAGAAACTGGGAGAATTGCTCAACCGCGCCAGGTTCGAAGACCCGTCAATCCTTGTGGAGTATTCCAAAGAACTGAAACAGATCATAATACAGGGACAAGGCGAACATCATCTAAATATCCTGAAGTGGCAGTTGGCCAACAATAACAAGATCGACGTCGAATTTTTCGCTCCCAAGATACCTTACCGCGAGACGATAACCAAGATCGCCGCCGCCGACTACCGCCATAAAAAGCAGTCGGGCGGTGCGGGACAGTTCGGCGAGGTTCACCTGTTGATAGAGCCCTACTACGAAGGAATGCCCGAGCCGGGCAAGTATAAAATCGACGGCAAGGAGATTCCGGTGAGCGTTAAAAATAAGGAGGTCTACAACCTCGAATGGGGCGGCGTATTGGAGTATTACAGTTCAATTGTTGGCGGCTCTATCGACGCGCGTTTCATGCCCGCGATCCTGAAGGGTATCATGGAGAAGATGGACGAAGGCCCTCTTACGGGTTCCTATGCCCGCGACATCCGCGTGGTGGTCTACGACGGCAAGATGCACCCGGTGGATTCGAACGAAATCTCGTTCAAACTGGCGGGACGTAACGCGTTCAAGGAAGCATTCCGCAAAGCGGGTCCCAAGATCATGGAGCCTATCTACACTGTCGAGGTGTTGGTGCCGTCGGACAGGATGGGTGATGTGATGAGCGATTTGCAGAACCGCCGCGCCATGATCGAGGGTATGACTTCGGAAAAAGGGTTCGACCGCCTGGTCGCCCGCGTACCTCTGGCGGAAATGTACCGTTATTCAACGACGCTGAGTTCACTTACCAACGGACGTGCTACCTATACCATGAAGTTCGCCTCCTATGAGCAGGTTCCGGCCGACGTACAGGACAAGCTTTTGAAGGCATACGCCGACACCGACAAGGACGAATAACCGAATAGGAATAACTCCCGGGGGAAGGATACTCCGGTTTGGGCGTGCTCCTCGTAGCACGCCCAAATTGTTTGAGGAGATGTTTATCCAATGAAGGAGAGGCGGCCTACACCGGGCATCTACACACCACGCCTTTCCTCCCGTAAGGAGCCGGATGCAGGGAAAGCGAAAAAAGGATTGGCCGCGCAATCGCGCGGCCAATCCTTTTTTGGTAATGCAACCCAAAAATAACCTGGGTTTTGTTTCCCTTAAAACGCAACCGGTCTTCTCAAAAACCGCTTAAGTGATTGACAATAATCAATCACTTAAATCCGGTTTAGACAGACTTATAAGCCGGATTTAAACAGTTTATCAAAGCCACATGACATCCCTCGCAGGGGAGTACTATATCCCCGGAACCGGCTCCTTCCCATCGAGGAACATCCGCAGGCTATCCTTAACGGTCGAGGCCATGATAGGTTTGGATAAAAATCCGGTACATCCTGCGTCGAACGCTGCCTTGCGATCACTGTCGAAAGCGTAGGCTGTGAGAGCAACTATGGGTATTGCATTGTCGAGCCCGCGTATTATTCGCGTCGCCTCGAGTCCTCCCATAACAGGCATCTTGATATCCATAAGTATAAGGTCGGGTTTGTGCTCTTTGTACAGATCAACCGCCTCCTGGCCGTTACGGGCATGTAGCAAATGGAAATCGTTACGCAATATTACAGACAGAAGCACATAGTTGCTTTCGGAGTCTTCGGCAACGAGTATCGTAGGACGCGCGGCGGAAATAGGGACCGCAACCTTATCCTGTTTAACCACTTTCTTCTCTTTGTTAGCCGACCGGGTGTGGGAAACGGGAATCCTGAACCAGAACCGGGAGCCGGCTCCCGGCTTGGATTCAACCCCGACAGTACCTCCCAACACATCCACCACGCTCTTGCAGACCGAGAGCCCAAGACCTGTCCCGGGTGAAAATTCGTCAAATTTAACAAACCTGTCGAATACCCGCGACACCTGCTCTTCAGTCATGCCGATACCCGTATCGCAAACTGAGAAAATAATATCGCGGTCCCGCAACTCATACTTGAGTTGTATAAAGCCCCGGAGGGTGAACTTGATGGCATTTCCCACAAAATTCGATAGCACCTGCTGCAACCGGGTCTCGTCACTGTATATCTTTACGTCCTCCCCCGAAGGCTCGAAAAACAGACGGACGTCGGAAGACACTTTGTCGATATGTTTCTCCATCACCTGTTCCAGCATCCGGTTGACATTGATCTCGGCTGGAATTATACTGAGGATACCTGCTTCTATGATAGAAAAATCGAGAATATCGTTGACCAGTTGTAGAAGTTGTTCGTTATTGCGGTGGATTATATCCACATACTCATCGCGCGTCTCAGGGTTGTCGACATAAGCGAGCAGCCCCGAAAAACCAACTATGGCATTAAGCGGAGTACGTATCTCGTGACTCATGCTTGCAAGAAACGAGGATTTCAGACGATCTGATTCCTCGGCCTTGAGTTTGGCGTCGAGAAGACTCTGCTCGAAAGCCTTCATCTCTGTAATGTCGAGATTCATCCCCGTCAACTCCACCGCATTGCCTTCCGCATCGAAACGGCCTACCTTGCACATACACCGCAGCCAACGCCAACCGCCGTCAAACCTGATCCGCGCCTCGGTGTCGAATTCGGTTATCTCTCCCGCCTTGACTTCTCTCAAAAAATCTTTAAGACGTTCATAGTCGCCAGGGTGGACAACGCGGACAAGGTCGCTCAAGTTTTCACCTCTCTTTATGGTCGTATTATTATACCACTGGTCGGTGGCCATCAATGTGTCGGAGGGAATGTCCCATGTGAAAAGTCCCACCTGGGCAAAGCCGGATATGGAATCGAAGTCGGTCTGGAATTTCTTCAGGTCGAGATATGTCCTTATTTTTTCGGTGTTGTCTATGACCAGCAAAAGATAATTTTCGGTATTTCCATCTATATCGCGCATCACGGTGCACTGCATCGATAAATGTTTCACCGACCTATGGCTGGTCAGGTCGGGATCCATCTCTTTGAAATCGAATGTGAAATCGAACGAAGCATCGTTACCCGCCCTTATGTCTGCCGCAGCCTGTGGATTGCTCATCAGCGAGGGCCAATCGAAAAGATTGGTGCCCAGAACGCCGTCGAGGGATTTATATCCGAATATCTCGCATGCGGCTCCGTTGGCTCCCACCATTTTGCCACTCCTGTCATACAACTCTATACCTACGGGAATGTGCTGGTAAACCATACGGAACATCTCTTCGCTTCGATGCAAAGCCGCATTTGCGGCGACCTTTTCCGTGATGTCCATCGAAAGCACCACCACCTCCCTGTCTCCCGGCGAATAAAATGTATTACGGTAATGGCGGCCCGTCTTTACATTGACGGTTTCTCTCTCGACAAAACCGTTGTCTACAACAATCTCAGCAAATATCTCGATCAAATCGTCGATGCCCGCAAATATGCATTTAATATCGTCTCCCCTCGCCAGCATAAGTTTCTGGCATGGAATGCCGGCATGAAGCCCCATTGTTGCGTTGGCATCGGATATTATGAAATCGCGTACCTTCTCGTCATTATAGACCAGCCTCAGGCGTGCAAAACCCAAAGGCATATTCATATACAACGACTTAAGGTATTCACCTTCGCTTGCAAGCGCATTTTGCGAACGGTTGAGCTCGAAACACGCGCTTAGGAAATAAGACATGGCTATGAGCCACTCACGGTCGATCCCGCTCCAAAGGCGGGGCGAAGAAGATGTTACCGCCAGGTAGCCCCATGCACCTTTATTCGAAACTATCGGGGCCGCCATAAACGCATGGACCCCGTTGCGCTCCAGGAATTCTTTTTCCAGGGACGCCTCTTCGGGAAGACCGTCGGTATTGTCGATAAACACAGCCTGTCCCGACATTATACGTGGAACAATCCATGGAGCATTCTCCATGGATTTTCCCAGCAAGACCTCCGGTGCGGAAGGAAATTCGTCGGACTTGGACTCGTATATCTCCCCGAAAATCTGGCGGCGATGGTCAAACAGAATCACGCATGCCCTTTCACAGGAATAACGTTTCCTCACGATATCGAGCGCCTGCTCATAAACTTTCTCGTTTTCATCGCCATATATCATATCGAGGATAAGCCGTGAAGCCACTGTTTGCCAATGCAATACCTGTTCTATATTTTCAGACACCTGGTCGCTGGTCATCGCGGCATCCTCCCCCGAGAAACACCTGGCATAGCCTTCGCCGACGAATGACCCGTCTTCGAGCTGCGTGGTTTTGCACATGTTGAGGTAGAACCACAGGTCGCCGGCGGTGGTGTTGATGCGAACGTTGTACTCAAAATAGCCTATCTCGCTCACCGAAAGAGACAACTCGCTTATTATTCTCTCCTGGTGCTCCGGATTCACGCGGGCGATGAATCGCTCTATAGGCATTTCACCTCCTTCCCACCCCAGCATTTGATTCAGATAATCGGAGCAGACCAGGGTCTGACGCCCGAAATCTATTCTCCACCAACCGATCCGGGCATTCTTTTCCAATAATGCGATTATCTCCGGGGTGTAACTAAAGCTGCGTAGATTTTCCGGCATACTACAGTGTTTTAATCGAATACTGAGCAATAAAGACAAATGTAAGCAAAAAAAACAAAAAATGCTCCGATAAGGTAAAAAGTATAATAGTCTGCCTGATTTTCTTATTTGGACTTCATATAATAATATGCTTTCAATAGGAAATTTATACATATTCTGGATAAATTTGATTAAATTTGTCATTGATGTACTCCTTGCCATGCGGCCGGGATGGAATTTATCACTTTAACCTGATTTTAAAAATGCTTCAGATCATGAAACAACTGCTGGTATTGATAGCTGCAGCAACGTTCACCTTAAGTGCTATCGCTCAAAGCCCGTATGTGCCTACGGAAGAAAATCTTAAAAACCGCGAAGCGTTCCAGGACGACAAGTTCGGATTATTTATCCATTGGGGTATCTACAGCATGCTCGCCGACGGGGAGTGGATATTGCACTCCAGAAAGATGAGCAATGAGGAGTATTCCAAATTGGCCTCGGGTTTCTATCCGTCGAAGTTCGACGCGGCGGCGTGGGTTGCCGCGGTAAAAGATTGCGGAATGAAGTATATCACGATCACTTCGCGCCACCACGACGGCTTCTCGATGTGGGATACCCGGCAGTCGGATTACAATATAGTAAAGGCGACACCATTCAAACGAGACATACTCAAGGAACTGGCCGACGAATGCCATAAGCAGGGTATAAAATTGGGGTTCTATTACTCGCACCTCGACTGGTCGCGCGATGATTACTGGCCGCTGGGCCGCACGGGGCACGAAACCGGCCGTAAGGGAGGTGGCGAGTGGAGCGATTACCGTAAATTCATGGACGCCCAACTCACGGAATTATTGACCGGTTACGGACCGTTGAACGTCATCTGGTTCGACGGGTATTGGGATAAACCCATCCCGGAAGTATGGCAACTGGAGTCCCAGTATGCACTCATACACCGCCTGCAGCCGGGATGTCTTGTCGGCAACAACCATCATATAAAACCATTCGGGGGTGAAGATTTCCAGATGTTCGAACGCGACCTTCCGGGACAGAACACCGCCGGTCACTCGGCCGATTCGGAGATAAGTTCGCTGCCCCTGGAGACATGCGAAACAATGAATGGCTCGTGGGGCTATCGGTTACTTGACAATAATTACAGGAGCCACAAGGATATCATACATTATCTGGTAAAAGCGGCTGGCAATAACGCCAACCTGTTGCTGAATGTGGGGCCGCAGCCTAATGGAGAGATTCCGGCGACATCTTTGCAGAGGATGAAAGATGTGGGGGTGTGGATGCGCCAATACGGCGAAACGATTTACGGTACCAGGTCAGGGATTGTAAAACCCCACGAGTGGGGCGTCACCACATCGAAAGGCAACAAGCTTTATGTGCACATCCTCAAACTCGACGACGCGGCACTCTATTTGCCAATCGCAGATAAAAAAGTGAAGAAAGCCACTCTCTTCAAGGATAAGTCCCAGGTGAAGTTCACACAGGATAAAGATGGTGTTCTGTTGAAATTCCCCGCCGCACCCACCGACATAGACTACGTTGTCGAACTGGAGTTTTAGGGTGTGCTGGCATAAACGCTAACGCCTTGAAGACTGCCTGATTCTCCTGGGAAGAGGACAGTTACGCCTCGGCATAGCTTTCGAATCCATGAAAGCTATGCCGGGGTATTTGCATAAGGAATTAGATGGATTCTTAAGGCGTGTCGACACGCCTTAAAACATGAGAGAAATGACAATGACCAGAAAAGAAACTATATGCCTATGGATATTCCTGCTCGCCGTTTTGTCATCGTGCGGCAGGCGGGATAATCCCCATTTTATCGCCGACGAGACGCTACGTGAGCAGACCGGACGTGATTTTGCTGCGAAACGTGCATTTTTTGCAGACACGCAGTTGTTTCTTGGCGACACGGTCCGGAGTGCCGGCGAGTTGTTTGAACCGGTATTTGCCGGTCTGATCGGACAACAGCCCCCGACGCAGTTGGAAATAGAGGCATTGACATTTCTCTACGCCTACATGCCTTCGAGCGACATGGCGACGTACATGCCCGAATTTTTCCTCGACCAGATACGGGCTGCATTCGAAGCCCGGCGCTCTTTCCCATGGGGAAGGAAGGTCCCCGACGGGTTGTTCCGCCATTTCGTGCTTCCTTCGAGGGTCAACAACGAAGATATGGATACGTGCCGCAGGGTGTTCATGCGGGAATTAATGCCGAGACTGAAAGGATTGTCGATGGGCGATGCGGCCCTGGAAGTCAACCACTGGTGTCATGAGCAGGTCGTTTACGCTCCCACCGATCAGCGTACTTCGGGACCTTTGGCTGTCGTTGCAAGGGCCTATGGCCGTTGCGGCGAGGAGTCGGTGTTTACCGTGGCGGCATTGAGGGCGGTAGGGATTCCGGCCCGGCAGGTATACACCCCTCGCTGGGCCCATACCGACGATAACCACGCCTGGGTGGAGGTGTGGATCGACGGCCGGTGGCACTATATGGGCGCTTGTGAACCGGAGCCGCAACTCGATATGGCTTGGTTCAGTTCTTCTGTCCGCAGGGCCATGGCTGCCAACACCTGGGTATTCGGCCGTTACGACGGACCGGAAGAGATATTGGACCGCAACGAATGTTATACCCTGATCAATGTCCTGCCGGCTTACGCCCAGGCGAAGCAGGCGGTGGTGGTAGTCTCGGACGAAGCCGGGAATGTTGTGGAGGGAGTTCCGGTAGAGTTCGGGCTCTATAATTATGCCGAATTTTATCCCATTGCCGTAAAAACTACCGATGTCCGGGGACGGGCATCGCTTACCACCGGTTATGGAACACTGGTAGTTGCCGCCTCCAGAGGAGACTCTACTGCCATAGCGTCTTTTAATGTAGCCCGATCCGACACCCTCAGGCTTACTCTTGCCGCCGGGCGCGACACTGCTACCATATCTTATCGGCTGGTCCCGCCGCCGGAAAGCCGGGCGGCACTCAGAGCGCCCGACCCGGAAGAGCATTTATCGCGGTTGCGCTGTGAGGATTCGATCCGCACATCCCGTATAGCATCGTTCCGGTTCGCTGACAGGGGCCGTGCCGTGGAACTTGCCGCCGGACTCGGACTCGACACGGCACGCACGGTGCCGTTGTTGATGGAATCGCTGTCGAATGGACCGGTAATTGAAAAATTTCTGCGTACCACCCCCGTGGAGCATCGCAAACTGGCATTTGATCTTTTGGAAACACTGTCGCCAAAGGATTTGCAGGAGATATCACTGGAGTCGCTGTATGACCATCTGGGCGGAGTGGTGCGGCTTGAGGGACGCTATAAGGACACTCCTTTGCACAGGGACTACGTGTTGCAGCCGCGAGTGGCCAATGAGCTGATAACCCCCTGGCGTGTTGTAATGCGGCGTGCAATGCTGACTGCCGGCACCGGCGAGGCTGACATATTAGCTAAAGTGAGGTCGCATCTGGCGACAATAAAAGAGGTGGGTGGATACAACCCCCGCGGATTTGCCCAGAGTCCGGTAGCCACCATCGCATGCCAGTATGCCGATCCCCATTCGAGAGCCATATTCGGGGTGGCTATGTTGCGTTCGGTGGGTGTGCCGGCCCGGATCGACCCTGTGACGGGATGTTTCGAGGCTTTTGTATCCGGCCGGTGGCAACCGGTATATGCAGACGGCAATGAGTCTGCCGCACCTGCCGCCGGCAGGTTGGCGGTCAGGTACTCCGGCGGCGAAGGAGTTGTCACGCCTAAATATGAGTACAATTACACGATAGGACGCTGGCGGGACGGTGCGTATCACACTCTCGGTCTCGACAATGGGCGGGGAGACCTCGCGGGAACTGCGACCTCGCGCGAAAAAGTGTTCGAAGTACCGCCGGGGGATTACCGGATTATAAGCGGCCGCCGTTTATGGGACGGTTCGGTATTGGCCCGTGTGGCGCATTATAGTGTGGCCGGTGGCAAAACAACCGGTGCGGAACTTCATTTCGACGACGCATCACATGAATTGGCCATGATAGGGAGCATGAATCCCGAAGCGCAATACATGCCGCATAACGGAAAGGGCCCGGTGTCGGTGCTGCAAACTACAGGCCGCGGATTTTTCGTATTGCTTGTTATCGATGCGGCGAAAGAACCCAGTCGCCACCTGATAGAGGAACTTACGGCGAACTCGTCTGCGATAGACCATAGCCGGTTGCCCATAGTATGTTTGCTGCGGGATGAGGCTTCATTGCAGGCGTTTATCCGCTCGGGATTTAAAGGACTGCCGGCGAATATGAATTATGGCTATGACCGCGACGGGGCTGTTTTACGTGAACTTTCGGTGTTGAACGAACGCCCCGATTTCGAGTCCGACCTTCCATTGGTTATGGTAGCCGATTCGTTTGGCCGTGTGTTCTTTATCTCGTCCGGCTATCGCATAGGCCTCGGCGAAGCGATCTCCGAAGTGTGCAGGACTGTGACAGCCACAAACAAGCAGGTTTGAGGGTTAGAATCTGTATAGGGCGTGTCAACATAAAGCCGTATGTTTGGGTTCTGTAAGGCGGTTTTGTGTTATACAAGTAAAATTCTTGAGGCAATAGGGTTCCATTAGGGATAAAATTTAATGCGGTAGAACCCAAAACCGACAGGAAAACGAACGTGCGGGTTTATGCTAACACGCCCTAATACTCCTTAGAAAATTCAGACAGACTTTTAGCGTGAATCCGCCCGGAGAGCTTGCTTCCACCTGTCGCAAAGGACTTCGAAACTGATCCCGGCGTTAGCCGGACTTGTGCTCGGCAGCGATATGTATGTGATACCTTCGCGCCTGGTGAAAAATCTGTCATACAGGGCCTCGGCCTTGCGGCCATTGAAGCAGATAACCCTAAGTTCCGGATTAGATGAAATGAATCCCTCGATGTCGTTGGGAGTGACATTGCCGATAGCGCTGTCGAGACTTCCGCGACGCGAAGCCGTGTGAGCCACATCCCACAGGCCAAGTCCGGCCCCGGACAAAATAGCTTTGCACCCCTCATAATCCGCAGGCAGAGGCCGGTCAGTTGCGGCAGCCATTACTCTCCAGAAACGATTCCGCGGATGGGCGTAATAACGCCCCATCCTCAGCGATTCGTCACCAGGCAACGAACCGAGGATCAGCAGGCGTATATTCACGTCCGACACAGGCGGAAAAGAGTGTTTTATATGCTCATGGCTTATATCTTCCCTGTCCGCTAACGGTGGTGTAGAATAGATGGTAATATTTTTCACGCCAAACTTCGGGTTTGAGGGTCTGTCTGATTTCCTATGGGAAATTTAAACAGTTTCTTAGAGAATGCCACAAATAATATCCTGTTGACCGGCCGATAAGCAGGGCATTGTTATGCTATAACATTAGACCCCTTTAATTAACTACCAACGTTTCTTCATAGCTATCTCCGGGACCCGCAAAAGAATTATCCGAATAATCCGACCGAGAACCAGTGTTGCACAATTTTATGAATAATCAAAGACAAATGCAAACACCGGTATTCGTTGAACCAGGTTTCGGATACTATCGTTTTATTTAGAAACTGTTCGCTCCAGGCAAAATATGCAACAACCCTACCCGATTATTTTGTTCTCTCTTTTTGAATCAGAGAAAAAAACTTTATCTTTGCACCGCTTTAATATTCCGGATTGACCCATGGTGTAATGGTAACACAGCAGATTTTGGTTCTGTCGTTCAAGGTTCGAATCCTTGTGGGTCAACAGATTAGCCGCTGATAATCAGCGGTTTTTTTAATTCTTATTATATTAGGTTCAGAAATAGCGAATTATTTTCAGGGCTATTTTAGGTGAAAATAGAGTAGTATAGGTTACTATGTAACGTAATTTTCGTCGAAAAAAGACCAAAAAGAAACGACAAATAGTTTGCATAATAATGGGATGCGCCTCGGGCAAGCCTGAAAACAAGTTTTCGTCTTGCCTAACGGCTTTCACCATATTTTTAGGCAGACTCTTAGAAACAACGTCTTAACTGCCCTCGACATATTTGCTTTCGAGATACTCCTGTTCCGAATTGATTTCCCAGATATTGTTTTTATCTGTTACACCGGAGAGTATATTTTCCACGGCGGCCATCCCTGTAAGCATGGAGTGGTCGAGATTATTGTAGCGGTGCATACCGTTGCGGCCGGCGAGGAAAAGATTCTCGAAATTGTCCGTCCAATCGCGTATATGGCTGAAGCCGGGATAACTGCCGAAATATGCCGGGTATGCTTTTTCGAGCCTCACCACTTTGGCATCGAGCAGGTCGGCCTTGTCGATCAACCCTATCTGTTCCAGCTCGCGTACCGCCAATGCAATGAAATCTTGGTCATCCATCGTCCAGAATTCGTCGCCTTCATTGACGAAATATTCCGTCCCGATCCAGACCGTACCCGGCTCATGCACCATATACGGACTCCAGTTGTTGAAGATCTGGATGCGACCGACATTGACATCGCCTTCCTGGATATAGATCCATGTGTCCGGGGGGAACAACCTGCCATCCGGGGAGGTGACTTTCATACGCCGCAGAAGCATTGCCGCCGTCATAAAATCGCGGTATACGAGCCCCGACGCCACGCGCTTAACCTCTTCGGGAACGTCGCAGCGGATCGACTCCAGCAGTTCCCGGACGGGCATCGTCGAAATGCAATAATCCCCTTCCACGAGGCACTCGCGTCCCCCGGCATCCCTTACGGTGACTCCTGTGATCCGCGATCCTTCGACGTGCAGGGCCACGACCCGGCTACCAAGACGGATTTCCCCGCCCATCGCCTCGATTCTGGCGGCCGTACATTCCCACATCTGGCCGGCCCCCAATTTGGGATAAAGGAATCTGTCGATCAGCGAAGTTTCGGTATCTTTCTGGCCGATATCCGTCTGTTTGCGGCCGATCGCCTGACGTATCATGTGCTTGAGGGCCGTGGTGATGGATATTCCTTTAACCCGTTGACTGCCCCAGTCCGGACTGATCGCAGAGCATTCCACGCCCCATAGTTTATGGGTGTAATCCTTGAAGAAAGTCTTATACAGCTCCCTTCCGAACCGGTTGATATAAAAATCCTCAAGCGAACGCTCCTCGCGGATCGGGAAAAATTTCACGCGCATATAGCTGAACCCGATCCTGATCATCCGCGCAAAACCGAGGTTGCGGATCGTCTGCACGGAAAGGCTGATCGGGTACACGAAGAAGCGGCGCAGGAAGTAGATCCTCGACATCCGGTTGCGGGTCAGCAGCACGTTGTCCCCGCATCCGGCGGAATCCGCGCCTTCGCCCTCAACAGGCATCATCTTGCGCCACCAATCCATCACCCGGTCCGACTTGGAAAAATAACGGTGGCCACCCAGGTCTATGCGGTTGCCGTTGTGATTGACGGTACGCGCGATACCGCCCACGAGGTCTTCCCGCTCGATCACAATAGGTTTGATATCGCTGCGCGTGAGCAGCTCATAGGCGGCGGTTAAGCCTGCCGGCCCCGCACCGATGATAATCGCGGTCTTTTTATCTGTCGTTTTTCCCATTTCTGAAAAGTAAATACCTGCGTGCGGTGAAATTCCATACGAATACTATGGCCGCAGAAAAGATTTTTGAAAATAAGTAATGTACGTTCAACGATTCGGTCAACAGCCAGATGATCGCTGCATTCAGTCCCAATCCGACCACCCCGATGATCCCGTAAATGATAAATTCCGCGATACGGTTGCGCAGCGTGTGCTTCCCGAAAATCCACAGGACGCTTATCGTGTAGTTCACCGCAAGGCCCGCGATGAAGGATAATGTCGCCGAAAGCATATAATGCAGGCCGCACCATTCCGTCAAAAGCCAGAGCAGCCCGAAATCCACGGCGAACGCCACCCCGCCGACGAAAAAATAGCGGAATAGCTGAATCCAGCCGTTGTCGGTCTGCCTGTAAAGCCACTTATCGGTCATGGCTTGCCGAATTTCGCCACAGCCGCGTCACGTTCGAATTTCAACAGGTAGGTGTCCGGGTTCTTTAACGCGAATACGACAGGAAACAATTCGAAGTTTTTCGCTATTGCCGGGTAGAGGTAGCGCGCCGTGGAGGAGTATTCCAATTGCTCCAGTACTACATAATCCACCTTGGATTTTATCAGGTCCCCGATCAGCTGCGCATCATCCAGCGTGTAGGTATAATTACACACATAGCCCTGGGAATACATGAAGAACAGTGTGGGCTTGCGGCTACAGACAACGCTCTCTTTTGGCAGGTGTTCGCGGGCATAAGAAGCGATAGCGTAGAAATTAACGTAATTGGGAGTCGTCTTCTCCCGGGCCTCGGCATGCAAACGCTTCAATTCACCGCCCCCTGCTAAAACCACAGGTATAAGAAATAATAATGGATGGAAAATATTTTTGACACTCAATATCCTCGAAGCGAAAGTATGCAACAAATAGTACACACTCACTATAATCGCGATGTCGAGCATCGGGACGAGGGTGACGATATACCTGTTCTCGCTCGGGGCGCTCCACAAACAGATTATACCCAACGTAACGATCAAATAGGCGATAAAAAACCAGAAATAGCGCCTCATATACCAGAAACCCGCCGCGATCAACCCCAGCAGGACCAGTGCGCATACCCACTCCCCGAAAGTCGCCGGCGCATTGTAATCAACCCGGAAATATGGAATTGCCGTATTCGGGATTGCTTTTGTCACCAGCATTTTGAGTGTCGTAAATCCTCGCTCCACCAGTTCCGGGAATGAAATCAGTCCCTCTTCCGGCCGCCATGTGTTTACGGCTAATATCTGACCGAGGTAACGGCTGCCGCCCAATCCGGCCATGTGGTTTCGGATCGCCCAGGGAAGTGTGGTAAGCAAAAATCCGCACAGGAATCCTGCCGATTGCCACCATTTGCGCGTGGTGAGCAGCCAAACGATGACCGCCACGGCGAGGGTGACGCCCTGGGTGCGGATCATATAGGCGTAACCGGCAAACAGGATCATCAGGTAGAACCAGGGATTACGCCACCATTTAATTTGGTCGTCCCGTTTGTCGAACAGGTACAGCATGTAGAGCGTAAGCGCCGAAAACAACAGGAACGAGGTCTCGCTCATCATAATCGAAGCGAATTGCAACACGCGGTAATTCAACGCTGCCGCCAGCGCCGCCGTAAGCGCCAATGCGGGATTGGGTAGCGTTCGCCTGAGAAAAAGATACAATACAATAGTGGCGGCGAGCAAAAACGCACCGTTAAGTATTTTCTGTGGTATAATATCAGGCGTGACGGCCCTCAGAGGGGCCATCAGTAACGGGTATCCCGGAGGGAAACTGTTGACGGCGGGATGACCGGGGGTGCCAGGATCTCTGTAGCCTTCACCACTGGCCAGCGAGGTGGCATACATATAATAATTGCAGTTATCCCCGCCCAGATCGAGTTTCGGGTTGAACGTATAGGCGAAAACGGCAGCAACAACGACTGCAATAATCGTAATATGCTTAACATACGAATTATATTTTAAACTATATTTCATATATTATAATCCGGATTTGGTAATTCATTGGATCGTCAAGGAAGAATTTTACGCATATCATGTAAGCTTCTTTCCTGACCGGTAGATCGGGGGGCTATCGGGACCGCTCCTTCGTTATTAATATTATACGCCTAAACATTAGTGTCCACTAAAAACTCGGGGATTCTCAGGTAATATATTAATATACAGTGAATTGCACGCCATTTTTGAGTAAACGGATTTGAAATTGTTTTTATGATTCGAATTGGATTATTTAGAGAGGCAACCTGCCCTACACGGTCGTGTAGGCCATATTGACTTATTTTTCAACCAACTATTTTACGGCGCAAAATTTTTAGTGGACACTAGTGGTATAGTTTGATGAAGCGTATTTCATCAAACTATTTTGGACACATTACCTTCTTTGGAAATTTAGACAAGTTTCTTAGTCCTGTTTAACTTGCCGGGTTGATGGTGCATACTCTGATTTCACACAAGGTCGTAGCTGCAGGTCACTCATCAAGCGTCCGTTCCACGTACCCCCGATAATCCTTGACCACCGGAATATAGTCCCCTACAAAAAGCGGTGACGAAATCAGAAAATCGGCTGTCGAGCGGTTGATCGCCGTAGGAACATTATAAAGAGTGGCAAGACGCAGCAAAGCCTTCACATCGACGTCGTGAGGTTGTGCCTGCATCGGATCCCAGAAAAATATAAGTGCGCTTATCCCGCCCTCGGCGATCATCGACCCCAACTGCTGGTCGCCACCCAGCGGCCCCGATTTCAATAGCGTTATATCGAACGAAGCCGACGAATGTTGCAACCCATGACGCTCCATAAGGGTCTGCGTCACCATTTTGCCGGTAGTCCCCGTACACACCAGGTGATGCCTCAATAATATCTCCCAATTCCAATCCACCCACTCGGCCAGATCGCGTTTCATATGGTCGTGCGCCACAAGCGCCAACTTCAATTTAGCTGTCATATTTATTTTCTTATCATTCATTTATATCTATTGTCCATATCCCCTGTCAGGACTGTTGTTCCATAAAAACGCCATACCTGGGGTTGTAACGCTGAGAGTCCGTCTAATTTTCCTGTAGAAAAATTAAACAGTTTCTTAGACAGACTCTGAGTGATACCATCATCACTCCTGCCGCAACAGACCCGTACCTATAATTTTGCGCGCAACGTCTCGCCCTCTTTTTCGTACCCGGGCTTACCCAGCAGGGCGAACATATTTTTCTTATACGCCTCCACTCCCGGTTGGTCGAAGGGATTGACCCCAAGCATGTAGCCGCTTATGCCGCATGCCTTCTCGAAGAAGTACAGCAATGCTCCTACGTTGTAAGCGTCTACACGTTCGATAGATATGCCGAGGTTAGGCACTCCCCCGTCGACGTGCGCAAGCATAGTCCCCAATTCTGCCATGCGGTTAACTTCGCTGAGCCGTTTGCCTGCAAGAAAATTCAAGCCGTCGAGGTTATCCGCATCGGCTTCGATACGAACCTCGTGGTCGGGATTTTCGACGCTGAGCACCGTCTCAAACAGCATACGCTCACCGTCCTGAATATACTGGCCCATCGAGTGAAGGTCGGCTGTCAATGTAACGCTGGCAGGAAATATCCCCTTCCCCTCTTTGCCTTCGCTTTCGCCGTAAAGCTGTTTCCACCACTCGGCGACGTATTGCAGACGGGGCTCGTAACTGGCGAGTATTTCTATTTTGAATCCGTTGCCGTACAGAATATTGCGTACTATGGCATAACGTGCGGCAGGGTTTTCCGCCGCAGGCACACCCGTTGACGTGGCACGCTCCATATCCTGCGCTCCGCGTACCAGCGCCTCTATATCGACACCAGCCGCCGCCAACGGCAGCAATCCCACCGGGGTAAGCACAGAGAACCGTCCGCCCACATCGTCGGGGATAACAAACGTTTCGTAACCCTCCTCCGTCGCCACTTGCTTGAGCGCCCCTCTCGCCTTATCTGTGACCGCTACGATACGTGTGGCGGCCTCGGCTTTCCCGTAGCGGCGCTCCAACATATTCTTGATCAATCTGAAAGCTACCGCAGGTTCGGTCGTTGTTCCCGACTTCGAAATAACTATCGCAGCAACCGAACGCCTTTCAACGGCATTGAGCAGCTGCCATGTGTAGTCCTCGCTGAGATTCTCCCCCGCAAAAACCACCACCGGGCCCCCGTCGCGACGCAAGGACGCGAAACTGTCGCCCATCGCTTCAAGCACCGCTTTAGCCCCGAGGTACGATCCGCCGATTCCGATCACGATAATTACTTCGGCCTTCGACCGCAACCCGCCGGCGACATTACCTATCCGGCGGAGTTCCTCTGTGGTGATCGACCCGGGCAGGCCTACCCATCCCAGAAAGTCGTTGCCTGCTCCCTGTCCGTTGTGTAACAGCGCATTGGCGTTGTCGGCCGACGCATAAAGAGCTTCCATTTCGGCACGCGAAACGAACCGCTCCGCCATTTTGGTTTCAAATTTCAGCATGTCATATCAATTTATAAGTCAATTCCCTGATAATTTCGGCTGCCGGCGCCCCGTCATAAAGTATGCGGTGTACAGCCTCGGCAATAGGCATGTCGATATCATGTATCGTTTTAACACCGCGTATACACTCGCTGGCGTAATATCCTTCGGCCACCATGTTCATCTCGGCCTGTATAGACTTTACGCTGTACCCCTTACCCACCATGACCCCGAATGTGCGGTTGCGGCTGAACTGCGAGTACGACGTGACGAGCAAATCTCCCAGGTATGCCGACGCATCGGTGTTGCGCTCCCCGGGAAAGGCCTGCCCCAGGAAACGGTCCATCTCCATCGCCGAATTGGAGATGAGCACCGCCATGAAGTTGTCGCCATAGCCCAACCCGGTAGCTATTCCCACGGCTATGGCATAGATATTCTTCAATACCGATGCATATTCCGTGCCCAGCACGTCGGTCGAGCACGATACTTTGATATAATCCGTGCGGAACATGTCGCCGAGCGTCGCGGCATTCTCTGCACTTCCCCCGACCATTGTCAGATACGACAACCGCTCCAGAGCCACCTCCTCGGCGTGGCACGGCCCTGCGACAATGCCTACCTGCGTCATCGGGACCCCATAGCGGGCGTTGATATATTCCGCCACCGTCACATAGTCGTCCGGAACGATACCTTTGATCGCAGAAACCACATATTTATCCTCCAAAGGCAACGTCAATGACGACAGCGCCGATTTCAAAAACGCCGATGGCACGGCGAGCACGACCACATCGGCATCCCTTACGGCCTCGTTTATATCGTCGGTAAGCGACAGTTTCGACACATCGAAGTGCACATCCCTCAGGTACTTCGGATTGGTACCGTGGGTGGCTATATGCGAAAGAGCTTCGAGATTGCGTACATACCACGCCACCTGCGGCTTGTTTTCCAGCAATATCTTTACCAGCGCCGTGGCCCAACTGCCATGGCCTATCACCGCACACCGTGCGTCTTTCCCTATCGTATATCCCATTCGAAAAATTGTTTAGAACACAAAATTAGCAATATTATCTGTCTATTGCCAAATTTTGCGTTATTTGCCTCCGGCCTCAGGCGGCGAGTTTGAGCCCCACGATACCAACTATGATCAGAAACGCCGACGCCAGCCTCCACAGGCTTGCAGAGTCCCCGAAAAATACTATCCCGATAACCAGTGTCCCCACCGCACCTATACCCGTCCAGACGGCATAAGCCGTACCTATGGGAATCGAGCGCTGGGCCAGATACAACAGCCACCCGCTCAGGCCCATAGATACGATGGCGAGTGCCAGGTATAATAATACGGGCCGCTTGCCGGAAGCCAGTTTAAACCCCAGTGGCCAGCCTATCTCAAAGATCCCCGCCAGGAACAGAAGCAACCAACTCATGTTAGAAGCTGTTTTGAATTTATTAATTTCGTTCTTTTATTCTCTTTTCCGCGCTTTCCCGCGGTGTGATTCGTTAAATAGGGGCCGCTATTCGCCTCATCCCACCGCGAGAAATCATCGGCAAAACGATATAAAATAATCTCGTTAACAAATCCAAACAGCTTCTAAGATTTTTTTAAGAAACTGTCTCCCGGTAACTCGCCGGCGACTTTTATCAGGTTTCAATACCCCTCTTCCCTGACCGTCCTCTCCGAGGTTTTGCCACGGTTCATCGCACGCCATACGTACCATACATAGGCCACTACAACAGGTATTAGCAGCGATACGTAGAACATGACCTGGAGCGTAAAGCGGCTCGACGAACTGTTCTCCATCGTAATCGAATCGCCAATGTCCACCAGCGAACGAAAATAAGCCGTGTTGTTGAACCCGACAACGATAAGAAGCGCCGTAACCACTGCTATCGTACCGGCTCCGCCAAACCATATTCCATTGCGGTAGTGAGTCAGCAGATCGAGCAATATTCCCGTCACTACCGATGCCGCGCCCGTCATGAACAGCAGCGCCACCACGGGCATCTGGACCATATTGTGTAAAAATTTGTACTGCTCGATATGTATCACTCCTCCTTCGGTACTCACGCCGACAGAAGTGAGCACGCGGATCATGAAAACCACAAAAAACACCACGAACAGCACTCCGTGCCAGCGCAACATCTTCCTCGCATGTTCCCCCATTTCGCTGTCATTTATGTCGTTGATGAAATACTCTAGAGCCAGCACCCGAGATAACAGCACAAGCATGATTCCAAGCACGCTATTGGTCGGATTGAATACCATTTCGAGTCCGCGCCACGGCGAGGTCCAGCGCGAAATCGCCACGTCGCCTCCCGAAGCCGACATACGGGCCATGTCGATATCGAAATTACCTCCCGTGAAATACATTCCGACAGCCACTCCCAGAAGGAATGTCCCCCCGATACCGCCTGCCGCCAATATCCATTCGTAGAACCTGTCGCCAAACACGTTGCCTGACATCCCCCGGAACTCGAAGGCAACGGCCTGCACCACAAACAACAGCAGGATGGACATCCACAGATAGAACGCACCTCCGAAACTGGTGCTATAATATAGTGGGAACGACGCGAATACGGCTCCGCCAAACATTACGAGGGTTGTAAATGTCAGCGCCCATTTCGTATGCAGCGAAGCGATGATCAGGTCGCGCTGCCTGGCATTACGCCCCAGGCCGTAGAGAAGGCCCTGGCCCCCCTGGACAAACAGCAGGAAAACAAGAATGCCGCCCAACAGCGAAACTGTCACGCCCCAGTAATGTTGCAGAAAATCATAACCAAGTTCCATTTTCCTACCGGTTAATCTGTTATTTTAAGTGATTGATGTTTGAGATTACTTATCTGTTTCCGTTTCCGGATCGTCGGGTCCTTTGGCTATCTGGCGGAACATGATCCGTAACTCTACGGCGAGCAGTACGGTGAAAAGCGTCAGGAAAATAAAAAACGTCGTCTTAACAGCCCCCGGATCCAAGTGCGATACCGAAGCCACCGTAGGCAACATCTCGTAGATCGTCCACGGTTGGCGCCCCACCTCCGTGACGATCCATCCCGCCCATCCGGCAACATAAGCAAGCGGTACCGACCAGAGCATCGCCCGCAACATCCAGCGCCGGTCTGCCACTTTACGGCGGTAGAGCATCCATAGAGCTACGGCGAACATCAGTATAAAGTAGCATCCGGCGCCTACCATCACCCTGAAACTGTAAAACAACAACGGCACATTGGGCACGGTCTCCTCCGGCGACGAGAAGTAGCTATAACCCAGATAACGGAAGTACCCCGACAGGAACGCCTTGCCTCCCTGGTCCGAAGGATCGAACCAACGCGCCAAAGAGTCGACACTATGCTGGTCTCCCGCCTCCCGGGCCGCAGCGTATTGGGCCATGACCCCGCGGGCGATACGGCCCCGTTCCATTTTTTCCTTTACCGACCGCACTCCCTCTTTCTTGTTGCCGTAAAGAAGGTCGTTGATCCCAGGCACAAAGGCGTAGCGATCACGGAAACTCATTATGGACAACATGTAAGGTATCTCTACTTTGAACCGGAACGACTCTTCGGCCGTGGGACCGTTCTGCCTGAAAGCCCCTATCAATATCAGCGGTGAAGCCTTGGCCCCGTCGTAGTGCGCCTCCATAGCGGCGAGTTTCATCGGCTGGTGGCGGGCGACCTCGGCCCCAGCCATATCGCCCGTCACGGCCAGCAGTACCGAACATACCAGGCCGAACCATCCCGCGATCTTAATGCTTGCCAAAGCCATGCGCCGCTCCCGGCCCCTGATCAGGAACCATGCGCTGACCCCCATCACAAATACCGATGCCAGCACATATCCCGAGAGGGTGGTGTGAAAAAATTTGGTCACCGCCACAGGTGAGAGGACTATTTCCCAAAAATCCGACATTTCGGTACGCACCCGCTCGATATTGAACGTCGTCCCGACCGGATATTGCATCCAGGCGTTGGCGACCAGTATCCACAACGCCGAAAGGGTCGCCCCCACCGCGGTCAGCCATGTGGCTGTAAGGTGGAAGCGTTTCGACACCCTGTTCCAGCCGAAGAACATCACTGCCAGGAAAGTGCTCTCCAGGAAAAATGCCACGATGCCCTCGATGGCCAGCGGTGCGCCGAATATATCCCCTACGAAATGGGAGTAGTTCGACCAGTTGGTGCCGAACTCGAACTCAAGGATCAGCCCCGTGGCGACCCCGCACGCGAAATTTATCCCGAAAAGTTTCATCCAGAAACGGGCCGTGCGTTTCCAGAACCCGTCGCCCGACCGATAATAGCGGGTCTCCATGAATGCGCATATGAATCCAAGTCCGAGTGTCAGCGGTACGAACACCCAGTGGAACATGGCCGTCATGGCAAACTGCGCACGCGACCAATCGACGGTCTGCATTATTTCACTCGTTGCCAATATCATAATGATCGTCTGTTAGTTGTTCCAGCACATGTCTTGCGCGCGACTCCCCGGAATCGAAGCGGTTCAGTACGCGTGGAAAAAACAACGGTTTCAACACCAGGAACATTATAGCCAGTTTGATGAGCACTATAACCCACAGCGTCCTGCCCCATGTCATCGACCTGAAACCATCGATATAGAATTTAGCGGCTTTAGTCAATATGTTTTCCGGCATTGTTGCGATTTTTACGGTATGAAAATACTAATGATACTGCAATTATACAAAAAATATACCTGTCTTTGCATCTCCTTTGACTCCTGCCGGCATCTGCGGCATGCTTCCGGAAAACCGAAAATATTGTACAGCCACCCGTACCTCGCCGGATAATTGCAGTCAGGTGTGTTTTTACGGGTTTTTTATGAAATATACAGGCTTTTCCCTTGTCGCCGGCGCAGCTACCAGGCTATGTGAAAGTTTGTTTAAATTTTACATGAAAAAATTAGACAGACTCTTAAAAACTGATTTTATATACGATTCCGACCGCAGGCGTTATTTTATAGTTGGTCAAAGAGCCGCCTGTTTATTTTAATGACATTGCATCACATAATTAGTCTGTTGAGATTTCATATTTCAAAATATAATCAGTACCTTTGCGGCCTGTGTATGCCGCATTGGGAGAATCTGTGAAGGAATCGTGGCGGAGGATCGGGTGTGGATGGGAAAGTGCTGTGGTAGATACAAAATGAAATGGTAATCAGGTAAGAGGTCGCTGCTTGCCGGGTTAATTGGAAATTACTGTTTTTCTTTGATATCATGAGCCTTTATATTATCATACCGCTAAGCATCGTCATTTCAGCAATAGCCGTGAGCGTCGCTCATCCCTATCTGGTGAAGATTGCGAAAATGAAGTCTATAGTCGACAATCCCAACGCAAGGAGGCTCAACAAGGAGCCGATACCCGTGCTGGGGGGAGTCGGGGTGTTCTTCGGGATATTCGTATGTCTTAGTATCGTGAGTTTTTTCTGCGATTGCACGCAGTTGTTTATCGTCATTATGGCGATGCTGTTGATGTTGTTCACGGGAGTCACCGACGATATCCTGAACCTCAAGCCGTCGACCAAGTTCCTGATGCAAATACTTGCCGTATGCCTGCTGATGTTCCAGGGCGGGTACTTCATGGATGACCTGCACGGCCTGTGGGGGATACATCGCATTTCGCTTTACATCGCCATTCCGTTGACCCTGTTCGCATGCGTGGGCATCACCAACGCCATAAACCTTATCGATGGCGTCGACGGGTTGCTGTCGGGCTACGGCATGTTCATCGCGGCCGTTTGCGGAGTCTTTTTCGTCATAGGCGGCGACACGCCGTTCGCCATACTTTCGGCTGCCATGCTGGGCGCGCTGTTCCCTTTCTTCATGCACAACGTTTTCGGGCATAAGTTCAAAATGTTCATAGGCGACGGCGGATCGCTGGTGATGGGCATCATTTGCTGCGCATTCGTTATCCGCATACTGGAGGGCGACAGCACTTATATCGACAGCAACTACCGCGTGAGCTTCGTCATAGCCGTTTTCGGGATACCTATTTTCGATACTATCAGGGTTATGACCAGCCGCATAATGCGTGGCAAGTCTCCCTTCTCGCCCGACAAGACGCACTTTCACCATATCATAATAGATCTGGGGAACAGCCATGTCATGACCACATTCCAGCTGCTGATGCTCAATGTGTTCATGTTCGTGTTGTGGATATTAACGGCATTGGTGTTCAGGATAGGGCACGAGGCGCAGTTCTATCTCATCCTGGGCACCAGTCTGCTTTTGTCGTTCGGTTGCTGTTATACGATAATGTACATCGAAAATAATAAACCGCAGCTTTATGTGCGTATGCAGGGAGTGATTTGCCGCAACAACCCCCGCCGCGAGGTGCTTTTTATGAAGATACAAAAAATAATGGACCGAAAATAGGATCGTATTGCTGTTTATGAGACATTTTATTTCTGGTATAATATTATTTTTGTTCCTGGGTGCCTTGGTCTCTTCGTGCGATAGAGCAGGATCGGAGAATTTTTTCGGGCCGGAATACCCCGACACTTCCCTTTTTCACAACCCGGTGATCCCCGATTTCGAGGTGCGTTCAGGAATGAATCTCGTGGGCCGGGTCAAAGACGGTAGCGCTCCGGTGGCCGGTATTTTGGTCAGCGACGGATATAGTATCGCAGAGACCGACGAGGACGGGATCTATCAGATGAAACGCAACGACGACGCTAAATTTGTTTTTGTCATCGCTCCGTCCGATTATGAATACTTGCGGACGGGGTCGCTTCCCGCGTTTTACCAAGCTCTCGATCAGTCGAAAGATGTGGTATGGGCCTATTTCAGCCTGAACAAGCGGCCTGTTCCGGTCACGGAACAGGTGCTGGTGGCCATAGCCGATCCCCAGGTAGGGTACGAAGGTGATATTTCCCGATTCGAGAACGAGACGGTCAAGGATGTCAATGCGGTAATAGGATCGTTTCCTGCAGCAACGACTGTTAGCAGCGTTATGCTGGGTGATGCCGTATTCGACAGGATGGATTATTATCCCGGATACAGGGCTGCTATCGAGAAACTCGACGCACCTGTTTTTCATGTTATAGGCAACCATGATTACGATCAAACAGTGACAGGCCGCGACAGTAAGGCGGCTTGGCAATATGAGAGATGGTTGGGGCCAACCTACTATTCTTATAATATAGGTGATTGCCATTTCGTGGTGTTGGATAATATAATATATAACGGCGTAAGCACTTATTCCGCAACCGTTTCAAGCGAGCAGTTGGAATGGTTGCAGAAAGATTTACAATATGTGCCTAAGGATAAACTTATCATCCTTTCCGCGCATATTCCCATCAAGACCGTATATTACAGCACGACCAACAACGCCCGCCTTTTAGAATTGCTGCAGGGTTATAATGTGCGTTTTCTGTCGGGGCATTCTCATTTTTGTATAAACTCCACTATTTCCGCGGAGATGGAGGAGGATGTGATCTCGGCGGCCTGTGGCGTATTCTGGTTCGAGGACACCAGTTTTGACGGCAGCCCCAACGGTTATGCGATTTACGAGATAAGCGGCAATAAGATTGTAAATGCTTATTATAAAGGTACGAATCGCGACAAAAATTACCAGATGAGGCTCTACACACCTGGCAGTTGGCCATCGAAGAACAACAGCGTCATAGCCAATATCTGGAACTGGAACCCCAACAGGTGGACGCTGGAGGTATACGAGAACGGGGTTCTGAAAAAAAACGGCCTGACCCGTTACGTGGACTACGATCCGTTCCTTTATCCGAGGCTTTATGGTCCGGAGGTGCCGGCCAAGTTTCCGCATGTTGAGCCCATCACTACCAACCACTTGTTTTATTACACTCCTTCGGCTGCATGGAACACGGTAAAAGTGGTAGCCAAAGACCAGTGGGGCAATGTTTACCAGGAAGAAATAAACAGATAAAACCATATACAAATGAAAGAAAACACGGTATACGTCGGAATGAGTGCCGACCTGATCCATCCCGGTCACCTAAATATCATAAAGGAGGCTGCCAAATACGGTAAAGTTACGGTGGGTGTTCTGACGGACAAAGCCATTGCAAGCTACAAGCGCCTGCCATTCCTCTCGTTCGACCAACGCAAACTGATCGTCGAAAACCTCAAGGGTGTTGATAATGTCGTTCCCCAGGATACTCTGGATTACAGGCCCAACCTGTTGTTGTTGAAGCCCGATTTCGTGGTGCACGGCGATGACTGGAAAGAGGGTGTCCAGAAGAACGTAAGGCAGCAGGTCATCGACACGTTGGCCGAATGGGGCGGCAAGGTGATAGATGTGCCCTATACTAAAGGCATATCTTCCTCGATGCTCAACCAGCAGTTGAAGGAGATCGGGACCACTCCCGAGATCAGGATGAAGAGGCTACGCCGCCTTATCGGTGCCAAGCCGATAGTGCGTATACTGGAGTCGCACAGCGGCCTTACGGGACTGATCATTGAGAACACGTCGGTCGAGGTCAACGGTCAGAAGAAGGAGTTCGACGGAATGTGGTCGAGCAGTCTCACCGATTCGACATCGAAAGGCAAGCCCGATATCGAGGCGGTGGACCTTACCACGCGCCTCCACTCTTTGAACGATTCGCTGGAGTGTACCACCAAGCCGATCATCTTCGACGGCGACACTGGCGGCAAGATCGAGCACTTCGTATTTACGGTGCGCACGCTGGAGCGCCTGGGTGTTTCGGCCGTTATCATAGAAGACAAGGTGGGGTTGAAGAAAAATTCGCTTTTCGGCACCGAGGTTGCGCAGGAGCAGGCCACGATAGAGGAGTTCTGCGAGAAGATCAAGGCCGGCAAGAAGGCGCAGATCACCGACGACTTCATGATAATAGCCCGCATAGAGAGTCTCATTTGCGGCCAGAGCGTGGAAGATGCCCTGGAGAGGGCTTTTGCGTTCGTCGCCGCCGGCGCCGATGGCATCATGATCCACAGCAAGGAAAAAACGGGTGAGGACATCAAGCAATTCTGCGAGGGATTCAGGGCCAAAGACCAGTATACGCCGATAGTTGTCGTGCCTTCGACCTTCAACCACATAACGGAGGAAGAGTTC
The DNA here is from genome assembly GCA_031552535.1 of Rikenellaceae bacterium. Taxonomy (GTDB): domain Bacteria; phylum Bacteroidota; class Bacteroidia; order Bacteroidales; family Rikenellaceae; genus JAVBMJ01. Next base: position 27,561 of record JAVBMJ010000041.1, on the reverse strand, counting down.
GAAAAATGGGGGGTAAACATAGTTATTTATGCCAACCACATGCTACGCAGCGCTTATCCCGCCATGTTGAACGCCGCAAAGTCGATCCTGGTCAACAACCGTTGCTACGAGGCCTCGAAAGAGTACTGCATGCCCATCAAGGAGATACTGGAACTTATCCCGGGTACGAAATAACCAATGTTTCGGGGGGAGGCCTTCACTGCTCTGCGGGTCGAGAGATACCTTTGTGAGATCCCGGTTGTCGCACGGTCGGCGTGCAACGTTTTTGATTCGATAACTGTTCTACAACATATGATTTATGCTCGATACCAAGTTTTTTTATGACCGGTTGACAAGTTCGGGGGCTTTGTTTTATGCAGGTGTGCCCGATTCGCTGCTCAAGGATTTCTGTGCTTATATAACCGACAACGCCCCGCAGGGCCGTCATATAATCGCGGCCAACGAAGGTGCCGCCGTTGGGCTTGCCTGCGGATTTCACCTGGCCACGGGGGATATCCCGGTGGTTTACATGCAGAATTCGGGTCTGGGCAACGCCACCAACCCGCTGTTGTCGCTTGTCGACCGTAAGGTCTATTCCGTTCCGACGCTTTTGCTGATCGGTTGGCGGGGCGAGCCGGGAGTGAAGGACGAACCTCAGCATGTGTCGCAGGGCGAAGTCACCATTCCGATGCTCGATGCGATGAATATCCCGTCGCTGGTGTTGTCGAAAGAGGAACAGGAGGCGGCCGCACAGCTCGAAAAGGCGTTCGGATATTTAAAAACACAAAGTGCTCCCTTTGCTTTGGTGATACAAAAGGAGACTTTCGCTCCTTATACACTTTGCAATAAGCCTGAGGAGCTGTCGCCGCTTTCGCGCGAGGACGCCCTTGAGGAGGTGCTGACACATACCGATCAGCGCGGAGTCATCGTTTCTACCACGGGGATGCTTTCGCGGGAGTTGTACGAATTGCGCGAGAAGAAAGGCCAGGACCATTCGAGGGATTTTCTCACGGTAGGTTCCATGGGGCATGCCTCGCAGATAGCGTTGGGCATAGCCCTGAACAAGCCCGACCGCATGGTGTATTGCTTCGACGGCGACGGGGCCATGCTGATGCAGATGGGAGGTATGGCGACGGTCGGTAATCTCAACCCGTCGAATTACCTGCATGTCATATTCAACAACAGTGCCCACGACTCTGTGGGCGGTCAGCCGACGGTTGCCGGAGGGGTGGATATAATATCGTTGTCCCGTGCGTTGGGTTACCGCACTGCTGCAGTTGCCGGTAGCGTGGAGGAGATCAGGAAATTCTTTGAGGGGCATGGCAATGCGCCCGAAGGACCTGCCCTGCTTGAAATACGTGTTAAGAAAGGTGCCCGCAAAGATCTCGGAAGGCCGAAGAGTACACCCGTCGAGAATAAGGCGAGCCTGATGGAGTTCCTCAGCCAGGCCGGGGGTAAATAGATACACTGTTGTATCCCCCGGAGCCTTTTTGGAAGTTATCCGGAATTGTGGCTGTGTCCGTCAATGTGTTAAGCGCAATTCTCCCGGCCATGTCGGGAATTGTGCATTTTATGAGAGTGCTGTATGGAGCAAAAAATATATCTGAAAAACGATGCCGCTTCGGTTGCTGCGGAGATTGGAGCCTTGTCTCCGGCGAATGTACTGGTGGTCACCGATATGACTTTTTATGCATCCTCAGGTGCGAAAGAGTTTGTCGAGCCGTTGCTACAGGGGGCTTCGCCGCACTACTTTACCGGCTTCGACGTCAATCCCAAACTGGAAGATCTGTACAAGGGGGTGGCGTTGTGTCGGGAAAACGGGATAGATTTGATAGTGGCGGTAGGCGGCGGCAGCGTGATCGACATGGCCAAATTGATACGTAGTTATGCCGGCTACGAGGGCGATATTTCAGAAGCTATCAAATGCAACCGTATCGCAGCGGGGAAGTTGATCCCCATGCTGGCGATTCCCACCACGTCGGGTACGGGGAGCGAATCGACCCATTTCGCAGTAGTATACATCGATAAGGTGAAATATTCGGTCGCCGACGGGAACGTACTTCCGGATTATGTCTGGCTGATCCCGTCGCTCACCTACGGGTGCCCGCGTTATCTCACAGCCTCGACCGGCGCCGATGCGCTGTGCCAGGCCATAGAGTCGTACTGGAGCGTGAAGTCGACCGAAGAGTCGCGTGGTTACGCCCGTGAGGCTATAGACATTCTATGGCGTCATTTGCCTGACGCCATAGCAGGAGTGGCTGAGGCGAGGGATCATATGGCGTATGCGGCCAACCTTGCGGGCAAAGCGATAAACATAAGTTTCACTACCGCGGCCCACGCCTACTCCTACGGGTTTACCTCATATCTGGGAATCCCGCACGGACACGCGGTGTCGCTTACGCTGCCTTATTTTTTTGAACTCAACCTCGCCGTTACGCCCGATACGTGCAACGATCCGCGCGGTGCAGATTTTGTGCGGGAACGGTTAGCGGAAATAGCGACTATCATCGGTTGCTGCGCGGCAGAGACTCCACATGAGTTGACGGCGTTTTTCGAGTCGGTGTTCGGTAAAACGGATATATGGTCGAAACTCGACGAGGCCACCTGGAGCAGTATTCTCTCGTCGGTCAACCTGCAGCGTATGCAGAACAATCCCGCCGCCGTGGAGTCGCATATACCTAAGGAGATATTCAGGGTAGGCTGAATCAGGTGCCTGCGGCCGCAGGAGGCAATGGAGAAAGGAGCAGCGAAAGTGAAAAGAAAAAATGTAACGATAAAAAATATGCGATGAATGAGTTAACGGTAAATGATGTCAAGGCTCTGCAGATAGACATACTGAAGGCTGTGGATGAGTTTTGTGAAGCCAATTCGATCCGCTATTTTTTATATTACGGCACCTTGCTGGGGGCCATAAGGCATAAAGGGTACATCCCCTGGGACGACGATATCGATATTGCCATGCCGCGGGCGGATTACGCGAAATTCCTGGCGACGTTCGACGATGGCCGTTACGCTGTGGCGGCTTACCAGAAAGACCGCCGTTTTCCGTTGACCTTCGCAAAGGTGTACGACCGGGAGACGGTTTTGATAGAAGCCTCCTCGATAAAGTTCGATATAGGAGTCAACATAGATATTTTTCCCATCGACGCCCTGCCCGGAGACGAGGCGGAGTCGGACCGTTTTGTCGCCAGGATCGAGCGCTACAAGCGGATGCTGGATTTCAAGATAGTGCAGTTGAGCCGTGAGCGCAGCCTGGTGCGCAACGCAGCCCTCATGGTGGGCAAGTTGCTCCTTTCACCGGTGTGCAACAGCTCGATAGTGGGCCGCTACATTGCATGGAGCCAGAAATACGATGCGGCGGGAACGAGGTATGCGATGGATCTGTCGTTTGCCAAGAAAGAGCGCCGTTTCCCGGTCGATGCTATCGGCGAGGTGGTGAGGGCTCCTTTCGAGGATTCCGATTTCTATATTCCTAAGCAATACGACCTGCTTCTGACAAAGTTGTACGGAAATTACATGCAACTGCCTCCCGAAGACAAGCGCACGTCGCATCATATGTTCAAGGCTTACCGGAAATAGGATGCAGAGTACGCGGCGACATATCCTTACGAGTGTTTCGTATGTCCTGGGTGCCCAGATAGTCGTTATGGCTATCGGGGTGGTCAGGTCATTGGTTCTGCCGGCGTTCCTGTCTGTGGAGTCATACGGTTACCTGTCGGTATATCTCTTTTACTTTACGGTGTATGCCCTTTTCACCCTGGGGTACGAGGAGGGTATTTTCCTGCGTTACGGCCAGTATGATTACCATAGGTTGCCGATGAAGGTATTGCGGCCCGCGTCGAGATACTACATGTGGCAGCTCCTGGGTATGACTCTCGTCGCAATGGTTGCAGTGGCTTTGTTCATTCCTGACCCGGCGGCACGTTTTGCGATGATCTTCGCTTCGCTCAATATCTTGCTGATGGGGCTTTACGGGTTATTGGTAAGGGTATTGCAGATCACCAACCAGATGAAACGCTACAGTTTCTATTCTGTCGTGGATAAGGCGGTGGTTTTGGCGGCTATTCTGGCAATGGTTGTTATTGGTACTAAGAACTTCAGGATTATAGTGGCGGTCGATGTAGTCACACGCGTGGGGATACTTGCGATGATGATGTTCCACACCAAAGAGCTGTGGGTAGGCAGAGCCGAGGCGGACAAAGGCGAAGTTGTCAAGGAGTATAAAGAGAATATATTCAGCGGAATAAAGTTGACGATTGCCAGTCAGATGGGTGTACTTCTGATCGCTGCGGGCCGTTTTATCACCCAGTTCTGGTGCGACATCAAGGATTTTGCCGTATATTCGTTCGGGATAACCGTCACTAGCATAGTCCTTATGGCTATATCTGCGTTCAGCCTGGTGCTTTATCCCATAATCAAGCGGCTCCCCGAGGAAAATTATGGGTCTTATTTCGATAAGATAAACACCTTTACCCGCTCGTTCGGACTGCTTATCCTTCTGGTGTACTTCCCCGCCTATATCCTGGTCGCTGTTTTTTACCCCAAATATATAGCCGTATTGTCGTATCTCAACCTGTTGTTCGGGATAGTTTACCTGCAGTGCAAGATGAACATCCTGAACGGGACTTTCTATAAAGCCACTCGCGAGGAAGGGCTGCTGTTGCGTACCAATATGGAGTGCCTGGGACTGTTTGTGATTCTTGTCATTCCGGCTTTCATGTTCACACGCCAGATATGGGTCATCGCGTTGTGCACATTCATTGCGATGTACGTAAGATGCTATCTGTCGGAGATATATTTGTTGCGTAAATTCGGCAAATCCTTCGACCGTAATATAATATTCGAAACTGTCGGCCTGGCGATATTTATTTTATCGACCGCATTCTGTGGGTTCTACCAGGCTATGGGTATCATGGTCGTTATGACTGCGGCCTATTTTTACATCGAACGCCGCAATATAATAGATACCGCCATGACATTGATCAGAGACAGAAGATAAAGCGGGGTGCCGGAGGACAGGTTCCGGACCGGGGATTCCGACAAAGGCGTTTTGCCATACCCGGGATCATAATTTTTAATTTTATACTACAAATTAAACGGATATAGATGCAAAGCAATTTGGCATATAATAAAATACTGGCGGTTCTGGTCGTATTAATGCCTATACTCAATATTTATGGGGTGGGCATTCCCGGCCTGTCGATCAGTAAAGTCCTGATCGTATTGGTCATCGGACTGGGATTTTTATTAAGGTATTTTACCAATCCTGTTTATCCCAAGGGTTATTTAACCTATTTCCTTTACATTATGCTGATTCCCCAGATGTATTCGATGCTGGCAGGGACCGCATCGTTAGGGGATATTATCTATAAATCTATCAGCACCCTGTTCTTTGCGTTGACATTGGGATACGGACTGAGGTATATAGACCAGAAGTATCTGATAAAGGTATTCGGCCGGGTTACACTGGCATGTTCGATCCTGTTTTTGGTGCAGGAAGCGCTCTTTTTCACCACCGGTTACCGGCTTTTGGGCATAATCCCGTGGTTGCCAATGGCCAGCGGCGAATCGATAGGGTCGTATATAGATATTCAAAGCAGTATAGACCGCTCTACATCCGTTTTTCTTGAGCCCTCCCACTTTGCCCGTTATGTTGCGAGTTATCTGTGTATTAAGCTGTTCGTTGACCGAAAGGGTTTTGTGGATATACCTGTGATCTTTTATTCTGCTATTATCCTGTTGTCACGTTCGGGCAATGGCTACCTGTTGTTGGGTCTGCTTTGGATCGTCTGGATTTTTATATGTATAAAGCGGGGCCGCTACATCATACAGGCCAGCCTGACGGCACTGGTGGTGCTTGCCGGTTTTATTGTTTTACAGAGCGGGCGTTATTCATCCGAAAACCAGGTGACCACTGCGGTATTGTCGCGTTCGTCCGAACTGTCGGCCGAAGGGGAGTTCAACACCTCGGGCTTTATAAGGATGTATCGCGGCTATGTGCTCTATTCCGAGTTGACCCCCGTGGAGCAGGTGATAGGCATCGGGCAAGGCAACCTCGAATCATATTTAAAGACGCATGATGTGTCGGAATATGCTCAGATGGCATATTACAATTTGGATAACATGATGTACCTCAACGGCATGCAGGAGTGCCTGGTATTCGGTGGAATTATAGGGTTAGTGCTGTTCCTGTTTTTTCTATTCAGGCTGATGCGCAACAATTATCTTTTGGGAAAGGTATTGATATTGGCGATTATTTTGATAAATTTGATGTCGCAAGCCTATAACGATACCCTGGTGCTGTTGCTTCTGATCTTAGCGGCGCTTTTGAAAAATGAATATGCAGCACGTAATAATATGCGGGAAATAAAATAACTGCCGATGTCGAAAGTTATCGTCGATGCGTCGGCGTGCCGTGTAAGCGGGGCGTTGACCATTTTGAACCAGTTTGTTGACAATATCTCCCGCTACGGACGGGAGCACGAGTATGTTATATTCGTGCCGGAGGAGTATCGTCATGCGCCGGTGGATAATGTCCGCTTCGTGCACCGTGACCTTAGGGGCAAGGCCGCGTTATTGAAGCGCATGTTCGTGGGCATCGACAAGCGTTGGATGGAGGAGAGCGGTATGACGCCCGACGTCGTGATATCGATGTTCAACCTCGGGACGAGGAGTGATGCAAGGCAGATCGTCTATTTTCACCAGTTCCTTACATTGGACGGCACGTGCTGGAATCCGTTTAAGAAGGATGAGCTTAAACTGTTTTATTACAAAAATATATTCGGCTGGTTCGTGGGCCGGTTCATTACCCCCTTAACTACTGTGGTGGTCCAGACGCGAACCGTGAAAGACGCTTTTATCCGTCGTTTCCGGGTAGGCGACGGGCAGGTTGCGATAGTAAGACCCGATGTCAAGGCTGTGGATTGGGCCGGGGTGCCGGAGAAAGATTTCGGCGACGGGCTGTTCCATTTGGTCTACCCTGCGACGGCGTTCGTGTTTAAGAATCACCGGGTGCTTGTCGAAGCGATGCGCATTATCAAAGATGCACATCCTGCGGTGGCCCGCAGTATAAGGATACATTTTACGGTAAAGAAAGAGCAGCTTCCCGGTGAGGTGAGGGAAATCGTGAAATACGGGATTGAAGATAATTTCGTATTCCATGAATTCATGCCTTACGACGAGTTGCTGTCGTATTACAAGAGCGCTTCGGGCCTGCTTTTCCCGAGCTACATAGAGACCTTCGGCATGCCGCTGATCGAAGCCGCCGGTGCAGGGCTTCGGGTATTGGCGTCGGACGAGGGGTTTGCCCATGAGGTTCTGGATGGTTACGGTGGTGTCGGTTTTGTGTCGGCCCGCGATGCCGGGGCTTGGGCGGAGGCTATAACGGGACTTTATGAGTCGGGTGGTGCGAAATGCACGCCGATGGAGGTCAGCACCCGGAGTGAATGGATGGAATTTTTCAAATTAATTAAACCATAATAAGCCATGTCAGTTTTTAAAGACAAAATCCTGTTGATAACAGGTGGTACAGGTTCGTTCGGCAACGCGGTGCTCAAGAGATTTCTCGATTCGGATATCAAAGAGATCCGCATTTTTAGCCGCGACGAAAAGAAACAGGACGACATGCGTCACCAGTTGCAGAATCCGAAGGTGAAGTTCTACATCGGCGACGTGAGGGATAAGCGTAGCGTAGACTTTGCGATGAAGGATGTGGACTACGTTTTCCAGGCGGCCGCCCTGAAGCAGGTGCCTTCGTGTGAGTTCTTCCCGATGCAAGCTGTGCGTACCAACGTCCTGGGGACGGAGAATGTATTGGAGTCGGCTATCCAGCACGGGGTTAAGAACGTTGTGGTGTTGTCTACCGACAAGGCTTGCTATCCGATCAACGCTATGGGTATCAGCAAGGCCATGATGGAGAAGGTTGCCATAGCCCGCGGCCGCCAGTTGGGTCTTGATGGAGGTACCACGATATGCTGTACGCGTTACGGCAATGTTATGGCCAGCCGCGGTTCGGTTATTCCGCTCTGGGTCGACCAGATCAAGGCAGGCAAGGATATAACGGTTACCGATCCCGGCATGACCCGTTTCATGATGACCCTCGACGATGCCGTCGATCTGGTGATGTACGCTTTCCAGCACGGGCACAACGGCGACCTTTTCGTACAGAAGGCTCCCGCGGCGACTTTGGATACGCTGGCCAAGGCATTGATAGGGCTTTATAAGACGGATACCGCAGTGCGCACCATCGGGACGCGGCACGGTGAGAAACTTTACGAGTCGTTGGTTACGCGCGAGGAGATGGCAAAGGCCAGCGACGAGGGGTATTACTACCGTATACCCTGCGACGAGCGCGACCTGAACTACGACACCTATTTCGTGGAAGGCAACGAGAAGGTAAAGACATTCGAGGATTACCACTCGCACAACACCAACCGCCTCGATGTGGAGGGTATGACGCAGTTGCTGCTCAAACTCGACATGATCCGCGAAGACCTGGGGTTATGAGCGACAGCGTAAGATTCATCGAAGGGGGTATTTTTACCGACCACCGCGGCTCGATAGCGCATTGCAACGAGCTGGATATGGATCATGTGCGCCGTTTTTACACGATCATGCATCCCGATTGTTCGGTCGTCAGGGCCTGGCATGCGCATCAGGACGAGCGCAAGTGGTTCACTGTGTTGCGCGGATCCTTTGCCGGCGCTTTCGTTAGGATAGACGACTGGGACGCCCCGTCGTCCGACCTCCGGGCGGAGGAATATGTGCTTTCCGCCGACCGCCCGGGAGTGTTGTGTGTGCCCAAAGGGTATGCCAACGGGTTCAAGGCGCTGGAGAGAGATTCGCTGATGCTGGTCTATTCGGATAAGATACTCAGCGATGCCGTTCTCGATTCGTGGAGATACGATGCCGGGATGTGGGTCGACTGGTCGAAATTTTAAGAACCGGTCCGGTTCTATGACGTAACTCCGTCATAGAACATCCGGGAAGTTTTGGCAGACAAAGGCTTTCTTGCGGGAGAGTTGTTAATATTACAAAAGAAATAAACCATGAAGGTACTTATACTGGGTTCGATAGGCATGGCCGGCCATACGATCACCCTCTATTTCAAAGAACAGGGCCACGATGTGACGGCTTATTCCATGGCTCCGTTCCCGTTTGTGCGTAATATTGTAGGCAACGCCTTTGAGGTCGACAAGTTCAAGGCGATGCTGACCGAAGGAGATTACGATCTGGTCGTGAACTGCATCGGCATTCTCAACCAGGTGGCCGAAGACAACCAGGCAATGGCCGCGTACCTCAACGGTTATCTGCCGCACCTGTGCGCCGATACGTTACGCGGCAGCAAGACAAAGTTTATACACATGAGCACCGACTGCGTTTTTGCGGGTAACACGGGCCCTTACACCGAGGATTCTTTGCGCGACGGGCGGACATTCTACGACCGCAGCAAAGCGTTGGGCGAAATCGAAGACGACAGGAATCTCACGTTCCGCAACTCGATCATAGGTCCCGATATGAATCCTGCGGGAATAGGCCTTTTCAACTGGTTTATGAAACAGAAGGGCGAGATCAACGGCTTCACGGGTGCGATGTGGACGGGGGTGACCACCCTCACGCTGGCCAAGGCCATGGAGCAGGCTGCCAGGGAGAATCTTACGGGGCTGTATAACCTGGTCAACAACAGTAATATCTCGAAGTACGAACTGCTGAGGCTCTTCAGCCGCTATTTCCGCAACAGCGAGGTGGTTGTCAAGCCTGTGGACGCATTGAGCCTCGATAAGACGCTGAAGTGTACGCGCACCGATTTTTCGTTCGTGGTGCCCTCCTACGAGCAGCAGGTTATTGAAATGAAGGAGTGGGTCGATTCCCATAAGGAGTTGTATCCGCACTATTTTGCTTAAGTCTGAAGTCGCGGTACGCGGCGGCGACACTTTGGCCGGTGCATTTTTAAGTCAGGCTGCGAGGCTTGTTAAAACAGATGAATTATGTTGAAAGTTATGACGATAGTCGGGACGCGTCCCGAGATAATAAAACTCAGCAGGGTTATTGCCGAGTTGGATAAATACACGAACCATGTGCTGGTGCACACGGGGCAGAATTTCGATTTCGAGCTGAACGAGATATTTTTCCAGCAGTTGGGAGTCCGCAAACCGGACTATTTCCTCGATGCAGCAGGCAAGAATGCTTCGGAGACGATAGCCAACGTGATAATGAAGGCCGACGAGGTGATGGAGAAAGAGCGCCCCGAAGCGGTGTTGCTCTACGGCGACACGAACAGTTGCATCTCGGTGATCCCGGCCAAGAAGCGCAAGATACCCATCTTCCATATGGAGGCGGGTAACCGTTGTTTCGACCAGAGGGTGCCCGAGGAGATCAACCGCAAGATTGTGGACCACCTGAGCGACATCAATATGCCGCTGTCGGAACATGCCCGCAAATACCTGGTCGCCGAGGGGTTGCCTCCGGAAACGGTGATAAAGACCGGTTCGCCGATGCGCGAGGTGTTGGAGCACCATAAGGCGGATATCGAAAAATCGGACATTCTGGAGCGCGAAGGACTCTCGAAAGGTGATTATTTCATTGTGTCGACCCACCGCGAGGAGAATGTCGATTCGGAGAAGAATTTCAGCGACCTGCTGGAGTCGCTGTCGGCAATAGTGGCCAAATATGGCAAAAAAGTCATTGTATCGACTCATCCGCGCACGCGTAAAAAGCTGGAAGCAATAGGGTTTGTGAACAGCAATCCGATGATAGAGTTCATGAAGCCTTTCGGCTTCCTGGAGTATATCAAGCTGCAGCAGAATGCGTATTGCTGCATATCGGACAGCGGCACGATCACCGAAGAGTCGTCGATACTGGGTTTCCCGGCGATCACCATCCGCCAGGCCCATGAGCGCCCGGAGGGTATGGACGAAGGGACGCTGATTATGACCGGCCTCGAAAGCGGACGGATACTCGATGCGATAGAGGTGGTTGTTTCACAGTTCAATGAGAACCCCACGGCGATACGTCCGATCCCGGATTACGATGCCGACAACGTTTCGAAGAAGGTTGTACGGATCATACTATCATATACGGATTATATCAACCGTACGGTCTGGTCGAAGTTTATTTAGGCGTCGGCGTGACTGTCGCGACATAGCATGGTCGCTCTGGTTAATAGTTCCTTAACACGCCTTAACGGTTTTAACAGAATGAAGATTCTTGTCGTATCCCAGCATTTTTGGCCCGAAAGTTTCAAGATCAACGATCTTGTGACTGAGTTGGTCAGGCGTGGGCATGAGGTGTCGGTGATCACCGGCAAACCCAATTATCCGGAAGGAAAATTCTATAACGGCTATGGGTTTTTCTCGAAGGTGAAAGGCGAATACAACGGGGCTACGGTGTATCGCATACCGATCTTTGCGCGGGGTGATGCCAGTGGTTTTAAGTTGGCAATCAACTATTTGTCGTTTGCGCTGTTCGCTTCTATCTTCGCGCTGTTCCACCCGAGGCGCTACGACGCGAGTTTCGTGTTCGCCACTTCGCCTATCATCATGGCGTTCCCGGCCATGGTCCACAGGGCTGTTTACGGGACCCCTTTCGGATTGTGGGTGCAGGATTTGTGGCCCGAATGCGTGGCCGCGTCCGAAAGGCTGAATTCGGGGTTTATTTACAGGCAGATAGGCCGGATGGTGCGGTACATATATAAAAAGGCCGATAGGATATACATATCGAGCAAAGGTTTCCGGGCCTCTGTGATGGAAAAAGGGGCCGACGGTAAGAAGATACACTATCTGCCCAACTGGGCCGAAGATATTTTCCTGTCGCCCGTGGCGGACAGCGATCAATATAAGGACGTCATACCAGGGGGATTTGTGGTGATGTTCGCAGGCAATATATCCGAAGGACAGGGGGTTGACTACATCGTCAAAGCCGCCACCGAGACCGCCGACGATAAGGAGATCAAGTGGGTGTTCGTAGGTAGCGGCAGCAAGAAGGAGTGGCTGGAGGCCGAAGTAGCGGCGCAGGGGTTGAGCGACACGGTATTTTTGCCGGGCCGTTTTCCGCTCGATGCCATGCCGCAGGTCTATTCGCGTGCCGACGTGCTGCTGGTTACGTTGAAGGATAACGACGTGATCAACCTGACGCTTCCGTCGCGCACGCAGTCATACATGGCTTTCGGCAAGCCTGTCATGGCTATGATCAACGGGGCGGGATACGAGGTGGTGAAGGAGTCTGGGTGTGGATTTGCGGCCCATGCCGCCGACCATATAGCTTTGGCCAACAATGTGCGTGCAGCCAAGGCTCTGGGCGCCGAAGCACTTTCTGAAATGGGGGGGAAAGGCAGGAAATACTATCACGACCATTTTTCTAAAGATGTCATTGTATCGGATCTGGTAGCCTCGCTGGGGCGGTTGGGGGCCGACAGGGTAAGAAAAAAATAACATATTATATTTACGGATATGAAACAAGTAATACGTAGTGTCAGGATCATCGGCACGGGTTCATACGCGCCCGAAACGGTATATACCAACGAGTATCTCGAAACGATAGTGCCCACCAGTGCAGCGTGGGTTTATGAGAACGTGGGAATAAAGGAGAGGCACATTGCCGCGCCTGACCAGCCCACGAGCGACCTGGCCATGAAAGCCGGATTGAGGGCTGTCGAAAACGCAGGACTCGGAGTCGAGGATATCGACCTGATCATAGTGGCCACGGCCACCCCCGACCGCAAGGCGCCATCGACGGCCGCCATAGTGCAGAATAAAATGAAGGCGCATAATGCGGCGGCGTTCGACCTGTCGGCTGTTTGCAGTGGATTCCTGTTCGCCACGTCGGTGGCCAGTCAGTACATCGCCAGCGGGGTTTACGATAACGTTTTGGTGATCGGAGCCGACACATTTTCGAAGATCACCGACTGGAACCGCCGCGACGCAGTGTTCTTCGGCGACGGGGCCGGAGCCGCCGTGCTGAGCCACGCCAGCGACGACGAGGGATTTCTGGCATACCGCCTCTATACCGACACGCGTGAGGAGATGTTCGGGTTTACCATCCCGGCGGGCGGCTCGGAGATGGTGTCGAGCGTGGAGACGCTGGAGCGGGGCGACCACTACTTCCAGATGAACGGAAGCGTGGTATTCTCGTCTGCGGTGAAGGTTCTGCCCAAGGCTATCGGGCAGGTGTTGGAGGATACAGGCCTCAGTATCGAAGATATATCGCTGATGGTTCCCCATCAGCCGAGTATAAGGATTCTGAAGAAAACGGCCGAGATCATAGGCCTCCCCTTCGAGAAGGTGATGCACAATATGGAGCGTTACGCCAACACGTCGGGCGGTACGATTCCCATCCTGCTGGACGAGGTCAACCGGGCCGGCAAGATCAAAAAGGGAGACAACATACTCTTCGCGGCTGTGGGTAGCGGTTGGACCTACGGCGCGGCAATCATCAAGTGGTCATGATAATCATTACGGGCGCTTCGAAAAATGTGGGACGCTACCTTTTCACCGCCTTCAAGGGAGCCGGTTACGAGGTGGCGGGGACCTACAACTCTTCGCTGGAGGGGTTCGAGGAGGATGCTGCCGATTACCGCAGGGTGGATATCTCGGACTACCGGGCAGTGCAGGAGTGGATCGCATCGTTAGGTGAGCATCTGCGGGATATCGTCCTGATAAACTGCGCGGGCATCTCTTACAATTCGTTCGCCCATAAAGCCGACATGGACAAGTGGCGCCGGGTGGTGGAGGTCAATCTGCTGGGGACGTTCAATGTGATCCATGAAGTGCTGCCGCTGATGCGTACCCAGCGCTATGGCCGCATAATCAACATTTCGTCGGTCGTCGCGAAGTTCCCCACGCCGGGTGTCAGCGCTTATGCCGCCACCAAGTCGGCCCTTTGGGGTCTGTCCCGTTCGCTCGCCGCGGAAAACGGTTCGATGGGGATCACCGTAAACTCGATCAACCTGGGCTATGTCAACGCCGGCATGGGTGTGAACGACGTGCCGGAGGCGTACCAGGAAAAGATAAAGGCGTTGATACCTTCGGGCAGATTCTGCGAGCCGGAGGAGATTTTCAGGACGGTGCGGTATCTTATGGATACTCCCTACGTCAACGGCAGTGAAATAGACATTAACGGAGGATTGGTATAATGGATGTCAAGATGGAGCGGTTCGACTACCGCACCGGCCTTAAGGAGCAACGTGAGTTGTTTGTCGACTGTTTTCCGGAAAATATAGGGACTACTGTCGTCGAGCAGCATTACTATTTATGGAAGTTCCATTCGTTTCCCGCCTCGCGGCCCTCTTATGAGTATATAGCCCGTATAGGCGATGCGATGGCAGGATACTACGCAGCAATCCCCTATAATTACAATATAGGAGGGCGTACGGTGCCGGTGGCGATGGTATGCGATGTGATGACCAGTTCGCGTTTCAGGGGGCAGGGGGTGTTCACGAAAATGGGGAGGTATTCGACCGGCGAAATGCAACGGGAGGGGCTGTCGTTTGCTACGGGTTACCCGATACGCAAGGCCGTGATACCCGGGCACCTGAAGGTGGGATGGAAAATCGCCTTCAGGATGCCGCTCTACATGCGCTTTGTGAAGATGGGAGCGTTGCTCAGGTCGAAGAAGGCGGGATTCGCGGCGCCGCTGCTGAATCCCTTTGTGGGATTGTACAACGCTGTGATGTCGGGATGTTGTGATAAACGTTACGAAATAAGGTCGTTCGGTAGGGTGGAGGATATTGCCGGATACGGTGACTTTATTGCCGGATGGAGTGTGAGCGTTAGGAACCATCTGGTTAAGGACCCCGGCTTTTCGCGTTGGAGATATGGTGCGCCGGGCAAGGAGTACCTATTTTTTGGGGCCTACAAAGAGAACAGGTTATGCGGTATGGTGTCGGCACGGGCCATTGTAAAAGAAGGGGTCCCGTCGTACGGTGTTCTCGATTTCATGGTGTTGCCGGGAGAGGAGGCATGCCTGGGCAACCTGCACCGGGCATTGCTCCTCTCTGCCCGCGAGAACGGTAAGGAGGCCATAATGATGATGATGAGCGGGACGTCGGCATCGAAATACCGTCTGTTGCGTAACGGATTCTTCAAGAGTCCTTTTGTTTTCAGCCTGATCGTGAAGAATCTGTCGGGGGAGTTTACCGACGGGGAGCTGATGGCGGAAGAGAACTGGCACCTGATGTTTGTGGACTCGGACGACCTGTAGCGGTTTGCCAGGTGGTTTACCTGGGTCAACATAAATAAAATTTACCGTTTACCGGATTCGCCCCGTTATTAATAATCTATCTGAGATATGAACATACTGACTTTCGACATAGAGGAGTGGTTCCACCTGTTGGAAAACGAATCGACGGCCGGCGAGGAGCAGTGGTCTAAATTCGAGGTTCGCATACATGAGAACACCGACCGTATACTCCGGTTGCTGGACGAGACGAATACCAGTGCGACATTCTTTATAATAGGCTGGATTGCAAAGCAATATCCCGAGGTGGTCCGAAAGATAGCCGACAGCTACGAGATAGGATCGCATACGGTCAACCACGACCTGATAAGCGCGATGACGCCCGATAGTTTCCGCCGCGAACTCACCGCGTCGATCCATCTGCTGGAAGACATAACCGGCAAACCTGTGCGTTATTTCCGGGCTCCGGGTTTTTCGATAACCGAAAAGCAGCCGTGGGCGTTCGAGATCATTGCCCAGTGTGGTATAGAGATAGACTGTTCGGTATTTCCGGCGGCGCATGCCCATGGGGGCATACCGTCGTTCGGGAAAGCCCAGCCCAGTTTGATCGAGTATAACGGAGTGAAGTTAAAGGAGTTCCCTATTAGTACAAAACTCATAGGCGGCCGTAATCTTGTTTTTTCGGGCGGAGGCTACTTCCGGTTGCTGCCTTATCCGCTGATACGCAGGTGGAGCCGCGAGTCCGAATATTTGATGAGTTACCTGCATCCGCGCGATCTCGATCCGGGCCAACCTATGGTGGAGGGTCTTTCAGCGGTGCGCAAGTTCAAGTCTTATGTCGGTCTGGGGCGTGCAGAGCGTAAACTGCGCAGGTGGCTTACCGATTTCGAGTTTTGCGATCTGGCTTCCGCCGACAAAGCCACCGACTGGAGTAAAGTCCCGGTGGTAAAGCTTGGATAAAACGATCTCTTCAGATAACAGCTTGATTTTTAGTGACGTAAAATAACAGCATAAACGTGGCCGGAAGATTTATTCTTCCGTCCACGTTTATTTGCTTTTGTAGGTAAGGTTGTAAACAAGGAAGGTGTCCCGTCGTTCGGCACACCTTCTTCTCATTTGCCCCCCTCAGGGGAGTTCTTAAATATACGATTTTAAGAGAAGCATATCTTGTTTTGAGCCACCTTCTCCTTATTCGCCCTTTGGAAATCGCCCCTTTGGAAAAGATTCTCATATGCGCAATTTTCTAAAGCGTGTTAACGGTACGGAGAAACTCGGGTTTCGCGTTATTTTTATCCGGACAATGTTGTGTCCCTAAGCAATGCCGGGCGTGTTAAACCAGGTAAGAAAGAACGCAAAAGGCGGGCGTGACCATCAATGCCAACACGCCTTAAAGAAGTGATCGGGTTTTAGGCGGATCAAAACTATAGTAATGGTGCGAAACTATTCATAGAATACGGAGATAGTTTATTCGCCCCTGCCGTTCCCTGGCAGGTTACTTCTTCCCTGTCTTTTTCCTGTCCGCCGATTCAGGTTGGGCTATGTGGGCCTCATCCGTCTCCGTTACCGTAACGGCACACGAAGTGTCGTCTCCGGCCTGTGCAGCGTCACCTTTCAGATAGTTAGGCAAATTGAGCCCGGCCATATTGAAGAGGTCGTTCAAAGGCGGTACTGACTTCATCATGCCCGATATGAAATTGGCCGTCGATGTGGTGCCATCCTTCCCGTTATTGCCGTCCCAAACGGTCACTTTGTCGATCTTGATATTCTTAACCGCTTCGACCTGCGTCTTTACCAACTCTGGCAGTTTCTCAATCAACAACAGCTGGTAGGCCTTCGAAGGATCGCCGCCGGCAGCACGCACAACCTTGTCGTAACCATCAGCCTGCTTGGTAAGGATCTCGAATAAACCCCTCGCTTCGGCATCCATCTTGACGAATATTGCGTCGGCTTCGCCCTTGGCATTTTCGCGCACCTTCTCCGCCTCGGCCTGTGCCTCGATGATACGGCGCTTCTTCTCGACTTCGGCCGGCACGATTATATTGGCCTGCTGGGTCGAGCGCTCACGGTCGGCACGGGCATTTTCGGCAAGCTGCTCGGCAGCGTAGGCATCCTGCAACGCCTTGGCCTGCTGCACCTTTTCGGCCGATGTCGCTATACGCAACGCCTCAGCCTCCTTTTCTCGACGCAATGCGTCGGAATTGGCGACCTCGATGCGCGACTGGTTCTCCCCCTTTACCGCTATGGCGTTAGCTTCCGCTGTCTTTATACGGGTGTCGCGGTTAGCCTCGGCTTTACCGATCTCACCTATTTTTTCCTGGATGGCTACGCTTACCTTCGCCTCGTTGATAGCCTTTGCGGCAGCTTCGCGGCCCAAAGCCTCGATGTAGCCCGACTCATCTTTGATGTCGGTCACATTTACGTTGATCAGCTTAAGGCCTATCTTCTTCAACTCGGCCTCCACGTTGGTCGATATGCTCTCCAGGAACTTGTCGCGGTCGGCATTGATCTCCTCGATTGTCATCGTGGCTATCACAAGGCGCAACTGCCCGAACAATATGTCGCTCGCCAACTCCTGTATCTGTTCGGCCGTAAGCCCCAGAAGACGCTCGGCAGCGTTGTTCATACTCTCCGACTCGGTCGAAATACCCACCGTGAAACGGCAAGGTACATCGACGCGGATATTTTGGCCGCTGAGTGCGTTAGTAAGATTGGCTTCAATAGAGATGGGCTTCAGGTTCAGGTATGCAAAATCCTGTATCACAGGCCATATAAAAGCACCGCCCCCGTGGATACACTTTGCCGACGAGCCGCCCGTATTGCCATATACCACCAGAATTTTGTCGGACGGACAGCGTTTGTAACGCTTTATCAACGACGTGATCAGGATAAATCCGACAACCACGCCTATTACGATCAGATAAATAGGTTCCATATATATTTACTGTGTTTAGGTTTTTTAAATTAAGCTTGACTCTTGAAAAATTGCTGCGTATGCGTGATACGGGTAGTGTTCAGGGGCAGGTCCTTAAAAGCGGTCGGACTGCCCCCTTACAGTTGCTCGACCAACACCGTCTGGCTGTCGATGATCTCCACCACTCTGGCTTTGGAGCCGGTGGGCAATTTCCCGTCGCGGGTCATGGCGCCGATCTCGTGATAGGCCCCTCCCACGCTGACCTGGATTTTGCCGCGGCCCTGCATGCCGCCCGGAATGGCCAGATAGACATCGGCAGCTTTTCCCATGGTGTCGGCAATCTTAAATGTTTTATCCACCGCCAGTTTTGTGATCTGGACCATAAGGAAGAAGAAGGCCGCCACAAACACAAGCCCTACCAATACCGAAACCACATTGAGCCAGGCGGCCGACTGGATCGTATTGTAGAAACAGACTGTGGACCATCCGTAACCGAGGAAAAAATTAACGAGGTTCCTCAACGAGAATAGTTGCCCGCCGGAGATGTCGCTGTCGAGCCCACCATCGAAATCGGCACTCATCCCTTCCGAACCGTCGAGTCCGATAAATGTCATAATGGTCTGTATGACAAACACAACGCTGGCAACCAGCGCTATCCCCCAGTAAATCTTCAATGCCGGATCCAAACCTGCGAACCATTCCATATTCCAAATCGTTTTACATTTCGATGCTAAAGATAAGTATTTTATCTGTCTTTGCAGGGAATCACGCAAAAAATAATGGGCAGAACAGTTGTGCTGTTTTGCCCATATGACTTTCAACGGATTTATAGTGCCCGGCCTGCTTACCACGCGAACAGCGGATAGCCGCTCATCATAGCCCTGACCTCGACTGCAACAGCCTCTATGACCTGCGTATCGTCGGGATGCGACAACACGCGGTCGATCATCTCCACTATCGTATCCATATGCTCTTCTTTCAGGCCGCGGGTGGTGATAGCCGGAGTCCCTACACGTATCCCGGAGGTCTGGAATGGCGACCGCGTATCGAAAGGCACCATATTTTTATTGGTCGTAATATCGGCCTGCACCAACACTGCCTCGGCTTTCTTACCCGTAAGTTCCGGGAATTTACCGCGCAGGTCGATCAACATAAGGTGGTTGTCGGTGCCGCCCGAAACTATCGTGTAGCCGCGCTTTACAAAAGCGGAAGCCATTGCCTCGGCATTCTTCTGAACCTGGCGCTGATACTCCTTGTAAGAAGGTTCGAGCGCCTCGCCGAACGCGACCGCCTTGGCAGCGATCACATGCTCCAGTGGACCACCCTGTATGCCGGGAAAAACAGCCGAATTAAGGATCGCCGACATCTTCTTAACCTCACCCTTAGGCGTGGTCAGACCCCACGGATTGTCGAAATCTTTACCCATGATGATCACTCCTCCGCGCGGTCCCCTGAGGGTCTTATGGGTGGTAGAGGTGACTATATGTGCATACTTGACAGGGTTGTCCAGCAGCCGTGCCGCGACCAGACCGGCCGTGTGGGCCATATCGATCAACAACAGGGCTCCCACCTTGTCGGCTATAGCCCGCATCCTTTTGTAATTCCACTCGCGGCTGTAGGCCGATGCCCCGCCTACGATCAGTTTGGGTTTATGCTCTTCTGCCAGACGCTCCATCTCGTCGTAATCCACCATGCCCGTAGATTCGTCGACCTTATAGGCTACGGCCTTATATAATATTCCCGATGCGTTTACCGGCGACCCATGCGAAAGGTGCCCACCGTGTGAAAGATCGAGTCCGAGGAACGTGTCGCCTGGCTTCATCACGGCCATAAACACCGCCATGTTGGCCTGCGCTCCCGAGTGGGGCTGCACGTTGGCGTACTGCGCATCGTACAATTCGCACAGGCGGTCGATGGCCAGTTGCTCTACTTTATCCACCACCTGGCAACCACCGTAATACCTGGCACCCGGATAGCCTTCGGCATATTTGTTGGTCAGCACCGATCCCATGGCTTCCATCACCTGAGGGCTTACGAAGTTCTCCGAAGCGATCAGTTCCAGTCCATGGAGTTGGCGTTGTTGTTCCTGATGGATAAGGTCGAAAATTTTGGTATCCTTAGTCATGGCTTTATAATAATTTATATTTTGCTTCACTCAACGGAACCGTAAAAGTACAAATTTTACCCGAATAAACGTCTTTTTCAGATCTTAAAAAAAATCCTACCTTTGTCGTTACGTAAAATCAATAAATTCCAATAGTATGAAATTACTCGAAGGAAAAGTGGCGCTCGTCACCGGAGCTGCCCGCGGTATAGGCAAAGCCATTGCCATCCGTTTTGCACAAGAGGGGGCGGCAGTGGCATTTACCGACCTCAACGCCGATGAAAATTTTCTTAACACCGAAAAGGAGATAGCTTCCTACGGTGTAAAGGCAAAAGGCTACGCTTCGAACGCCAGCATCTTCGACGATGTCATGACCACTGTCGACCAGATCGCAAAGGATTTCGGCCGTATCGATATCCTGGTCAACAACGCCGGAATCACGCGTGACAGCCTTCTGATGCGCATGAGTGAAGCCCAGTGGGATATGGTCATCAATATCAACCTCAAATCGGCGTTCAACCTCACGAAAGCGGTTCAGCCCTATATGCTGAAGCAGAAATACGGTACGATCATCAACATGAGCTCCGTAGTTGGTGTTTCGGGCAATGCCGGGCAGAGCAACTATTCGGCATCCAAGGCCGGCATGATCGGGTTCACGAAGAGCATAGCCCAGGAGTTGGGTTCGCGTAATATACGTTGCAATGCCATAGCTCCGGGCTTCATCATCACCGAAATGACGGCGCAATTGCCGCAGGAAGTGCGTGATGACTGGGCTAAAAAGATACCCCTGCGTCGTGGAGGTACCCCGGAAGATGTGGCCAACACGGCAGTGTTCCTTGCCAGCGACCTTTCGTCGTATGTCAGCGGACAGGTTATCAACGTCTGCGGCGCGATGAATACCTGATCATACCTCCCTGCCTGTAAAAATTCACGGGGAAGCATTTAAGAATGCTTCCCCGTGAATTTTATATAATATCCGAACGGGATTTTTTGGACAAACCTTTTGCAACCAGGTCATATGAATTCTTTACCAGCGCTTTGACCTGGTCATCGGGCACATCGTCGTTGAACCGGACACTGATCCAGTATCTCGGATTTCCGTTGTACGGATCGCCTATGGCCCCGTAGCACTCCCTGAGCTCTTCGATGCGGCCGGGGTCGCATTTAACGGTACATGCCTCGAAGAGATCCATGTCGAAATAACAGAACATTTTATCACCCATATAAAACACCAACACCGATTGCCCGGCGCGTGAAAAGCGCACAAAAGGCGTCGCTTCCCGGCTTCCCGGCAGTGACAGGCAGTATTCCCTGAACTCTTCGATATTCATAGGCGTTCGACTGTGCACCAAGCCACCCCGTCTACACGGCCACACGGGGTTACCTCACCTTTTTTATCAACTCCATCCCCGTGCGTATAGCCTCCTCATTGGCGGGCAGGAGTTTGTGAAGACGCTCGGGAAGCGATTTTTCGAGCCCCCTGTAAACATTGTCGAGCGTCACCACCGGACGTACTTTCAGATACCCCCCAAGGATCATTGTGTTGAACATGCGAGCGTTGCCGCGGCGCGTGGCTTCTTCGGTGGCATCGATAGTGTAGACCGAAATATCGGTACGCTGAGGATGGCGCACTATGCCATTGGTGTCGTAGATCAATACCCCGCCAGGCCGGACCTGCTCCTCAAACTTGTCCATACTCTGCTGGTTGAGTATTATGGCAGTGTCGTAACTGCGTACTATGGGCGAACTTATCTGCCTGTCGCTGATAATCACCGCCACATTGGCCGTGCCGCCACGCATCTCAGGACCGTATGATGGCATCCACGATACCTCGTAATCCTGCATAACGCCGGAATAGGCAAGTATTTTTCCCATCGAGAGGACTCCCTGTCCCCCGAAACCTGCTATAATAATCTCTTCTTTCATGTCTTCCGGCGTTTTAGATATCCTTGACATCTCCCAGCGGATAAGCCGGGAACATATTTTCCTCCATCCACTTGTTCGCTTCGGTGGGCGAGAGTTTCCATCCGCTGTTGCAGGTGGCTACCACCTCAACGAACGACAAGCCTTTTCCGGCCATAGCGTTATCGAAGGCTTTGCGAATGGCTTTCTTCGCTTTGCGCACCGCCGCCGCATTCTGCACACTCTGGCGCGTCACATAACACACTCCAGGCAGATGCGCCAGCATGTCACCTATCACGAACGGGTAACCGTGCAACTCGGGGGTGCGCCCGTCGGGAGAAGTGGCCGTCTTCATGCCCAGCAGCGTGGTCGGGGCCATTTGCCCCCCCGTCATGCCGTAGATGGCGTTGTTGACATATATCAACACTATGTTCTCTCCGCGGTTGCAGGCGTGTATCGTCTCGCCGGTGCCTATCGCAGCCAGGTCGCCGTCGCCCTGATAAGTAAAGACCATCTTCGAAGGATGAAGGCGCTTTATCCCCGTAGCCACAGCCGCCGCGCGCCCGTGCGCCGCCTGGACCCAGTCGATGTCGATGTAATTGTAAGCCAAAACCGAACACCCCACAGGTGATATGCCCACGGTGTTCTCCTCCATACCCATGTCGGCTATCACTTCAGCGATCAGCTTGTGTATTGTCCCGTGACTGCAGCCGGGGCAATAGTGCATCACATTATCGGTCAGCAGGGCCGGCTTGCGGTAGACCAGGTTCTGTTCGTTTATTTCCACTTCCGGAGCCATATCTATTTCGTTTTAGCGATTATCTTCTCTTTCAGCGCCTCGAATACCTCTTCGGGCGAGTGCACCACGCCTCCGTAACGGCCGAAATGTTCGACCAGCGGGCCGCAACCCACGCTCAGGCGTACATCCTCGACCATCTGTCCCGAACTCATCTCCACCGCCAGGAATCCCTTGACTCCACGGTCAGCCAGAGACTTCAATTCCTTCTTCGGATAGGGGAATAGAGTAACAGGACGCAAAAGGCCCACTTTCAGCCCCTCCTCGCGGGCCATCTCCACCACGCGGGAACAAATACGGGCCGATGAACCGTAAGCGACCAGTACGTATTCCGCGTCGTCACACATGATTTGTTGGGAGCGGACCTCGTTTTCAGCCAATGCACGGTATTTCTCCTGCAACTTGTGGTTGAATTTTTCCTGAAGGTGCGAATCCAGGTCGAGCGATGTAACTACATTACGCTTGCGGCCGGCACTATGGCCTGTGGCCGCCCACGATCCGTAGTTCTCTTTTATATATTCTTCGCTGCTGCGTTCTTTCTGCGGCGAAAACACCACCTTCTCCATCATCTGTCCTATCACACCGTCCGAAAGGATCATGACGGGGTTTAAGTATTTGAATGCCAGATCGAATCCCAGTCCCACAAAATCATACATCTCCTGCACTGAATTAGGTGCGAGCACAATGAGGTGGAAGTCGCCGTGCCCCGCCGCTTTGGTGGCCTGGAAATAGTCGCTCTGCGCAGGCTGTATAGTGCCCAGCCCCGGGCCTCCGCGTGCTACATTGACAATCACGCAAGGCAACTCTGCACCGGCGAGGTAACTCAGCCCTTCGCTCATCAGGCTTATACCGGGGCTCGACGACGAGGTCATCACTTTTTTGCCGCTCGCAGCGCCACCATAGACCATATTTATAGATGCTATCTCGCTCTCGGCCTGCAGTACCACCATCCCTGTGGTTTCCCATGGGCGCAACTCCATCAGCGTCTCCATGATCTCCGACTGCGGAGTGATCGGGTAGCCGAAATAGCCGTCGCATCCGGCACGGACTGCCGCATGGGCAATAACTTCGTTGCCTTTCATCAATTTAACCTCTTTCATAGCCTCAAGCCTTTTGTCTGTAAACTGTAATACAACTGTCGGGGCAAACCATGGCGCAACTCGCGCAACCCGTACATGCGTCGGGTTTGGCCATGTGGGAATAGTGGTAGCCCATGGCGTTGACCTGCGGCGCCAATTCCAGTACTCCGAACGGGCATGCTACGGCACAAACCGCGCATCCCTTGCAGCGTCCGGTGTCGACGATTATAGTTCCTTTGATTTTTGCCATGATCGCATTACATTTTTCATTAAGAATACGCGTTATTGCTACAAATATAACATTTGTTTTACAAATGTCATACTTTTAGACACTCTTTTTCTACGATGTCCAAAATTAAATATTCGATACCAGACACTCTGGAGGGCGGCTGGAAACTGAAACCATATTCCTGCCAATAATGTCTGTTCACCCATACTGTTTCAGGGTTTGACCGAAAATGTCACGGAGATCGTGTTGCCTGAATCGTCCACCGCGGCAAGCGTGTGCGATCCGGCTGACGGGGAAATTGTGATTTCGTGGAAATCGGAGGTGGCGGCCAGGTATTCGCCGTCGAGGTGCCAATACACTACTGCGTCCAGGGAACGGTGGGCTATCTTGAAGGTCACGCCACCCACTGTGCCGTCGATCCTCCGTGGGACCGTCAGCACGGCTCCATGCTGGGGGTATATGAATTGCATGGGGCGTTGCTGTTCGTCGCCTGTGCCGCGCCACGCAGGCAGCGGTGTATATCCGGGGTGGTGTTGACGATAATACCATTCCCAGCGTGGCGGAAGCACGAACCATCCCTTTCTTACGAAGCCTTCATCGCCGGCGCTTTGTTCCGTAACCCTGTATTTGCCGTCGGGAGAGAGAGTAACGCCTATGTGGTAGGGGCAGGCTGCGGTACGCATCCCGGGATGGCATACCATAACGGAATCGTACTCATTACAAAAACGTCCCCTGAGGTGTCCCGAAAGTTTGCACACTTCCGCCTGTGCCATGTCGTCGTATGGCGGAGCGAACCACTGCGAAGAGGGCAGTATGTTAAATATGTCGAACATCACCGGCCCCGCAGAGGTCGCCCCGGTGAGCGACGGGCTTGCCTCTCCATCGGAATTCCCGGCCCAAACCCCCACAACGTAACGCGGCGTGGCACCCACGGCCCAGGCGTCGCGCAAGCCGTAGCTGGTCCCCGTTTTCCATGCCACATGTTGCATCGACAGTATCGTGCGCCAATCGATCTCTTCGGGGCGGTTGACCTCTTTTATGGCTTCGAAGGTCAGCCATACGGCTCCGCGGTCGAACGGGTTGCGGCTCGGCGGGACAGGTTTTTCCCCCGTTATGAGTGACAGTCGTGTAAAGTCTTCGCCCGACAATGTGCGTGCCATGTTGCAGTAGGCCGACGACACGTCCCAGAGCGTGGTTTCGGCCCCGCCCAGGATCAGCGACAACCCGTAGTGCGACGCCGGTTTAGACAGCGTGGTGATCCCTGCGCTTCTCAGGAAAGCGTGGAACCGCGGGACTCCGTGCATGCGCAACATATTGACAGCCGGCACGTTCAGCGAACGGGCCACAGCCTCCGACGCCGCTACGGCCCCGTCGAATGTGTGGTTGAAATTCTGCGGGGCAAAGCCTTCGTAATTCACCGGCACGTCGCCTATAAGCGTACGGGGCAGTATTTCGCCGTTTTGCATCATGGCGCAGTAAAGCAACGGTTTGAGGATGCTGCCCGAACTGCGCGGCGCGCGTATTATGTCGACCTGTCCCGAAGAGTGCCCGCTGACATATCCAACGTTGCCGCAATACGCCACTACCTCGCCCGAGGGGACGTCGATCACCACGGCGGCAAGGTTGTTGATTCCGCGGCGAATGAACTCGCCGTTGCAGGTTTCGAGCAGAATCTCAAGATGTTGCTGCAACGGAGCATCGACCGTGGAACGGATGCGGCGGCCACGCTGTGTCTTATGGAAATAATCCACCAGGTGTGGTGCCGTTCGCGGCAAAGGTAACGGTTCGCCGGGCATAGGCTCATCTACAGCCTGGCTGTATGTGGCGTAGTCTATCGTGCCCTCGTCGAGCACTCTTTTGAGCAGCCTGTCGCGTTTGGTTTTCAGTTTTTCACGTCCCCGCGAAGGATGAATCATCGACGGCGAATTGGGAAGGATGGCCAGCGTGGCGGCCTCGGCCCACGACAGGGAGTGCGGCGAATGGCCCCAGTATCGCCACGAGGCAGCGTCGATCCCCACCACATTCCCGCCATATGGCGCCGCCGATGCATACATGGCAAGGATCTCGTCCTTAGAATATCGTAGTTCGAGACGTGTGGCGAGGATAGCCTCTATGCATTTTTCGTAAACGTTGCGGCGTTTGCCCCGTCGCGAAAGGCGTATAACCTGCATCGAGATGGTGCTGCCCCCGCTGACAGTATGTCCGGCCCTGAGATTCTGCACTGCGGCACGGCCCAAAGAGACGGGGTTGACTCCGGGATGGTAGCGGAACCAACGGTCTTCGAAGAGCAAGAGGCACTTTTCGAACTTATACGACACCGAATCCGTTTGCGGGAAACGCCACTGCCCGTCATCCGAGATACGCGCCCCCAACAACTCGCCACCGCGGTCGGTAACTACCGTCGAACACGGCTCGTCGAAAAGTTCACGGGGCAGCGAGAACCAGTACCACGCCACCAACGCCGCCATTACAGCTATTCTTATTTTACATTTCAGTGTCATCCTCCGGATACTGGAATCTCTTATGCCGAACGCTCTACATATAAGAATTTATTGGACTTTAGCCCGTTGTGCATTTAGAACACGAAGGCCTGTTGAGTATAACACCCAGGGTGTTAGTCATTTGCTGTGGTTTGTGAACCGTTTCGCAGCCAACGGGGTGCGGATAATGAGCCGGAGGCGATTTTATCGGCCCTCCGCGCCGGGTGGCTGCGGGCCGACAGCTTTGCGTGGCAAAGCCGGTGATGCGACCGTTGCAAAATCAACGATTCATATCACTTAAATGCACAACGGGTTGGATTTTATATAAATTTCATCCTGTAGACATTGGTCTCGTACTGCACGAAACCCAGCGAGCGGTACAATCCATTGGCCGCCTCGCGCCATGGCGCAGAGGTCAGCGACAGCGACTCCACACCCGCTTCCCGGGCAAAACCGATGGCATACATCGTAAGGGCCTTGCCGTAACCCTTGCCCCTGGATGCTTCGTCGACCACAACATCCTCTATCCAGGCCTTAAGTCCGGATGAAAGGGTGGGGTATGTCGCTACCGAGAGCATACCCGCCACCCGGCCGTCGTCTTCGAGGAAAAAAAGGTGTACCGACTCATCTTCGACAATCTCCCTGAACCCGACTTCGCTGACGACGGCACCCGCCGCCACCTGCCCGGTAAGCACCCTCACCGCTTCGAAAGCCCAGCTCGTGAACGAGGTTATTTCTGTTATTTTCATAAAGTATTTAATAATGCGAATTCATTAGTGTCCACTAAAAATTCATAAAAGTTCTTTGAAATAGTTGAAGTTCAATTTGTTACAAGAGTTTTTCGAGTCAACGGATTTAAAATTAGTTTTGCGGTCAGAATCAGACCGTTATGCAAAAGGATAAGTACGTT
>JAVBMJ010000015.1:0-12578 GCA_031552535.1 Rikenellaceae bacterium | reverse complement strand
CCTCAAACCGCACAACCTCGAAATTATCCACAAGCCATTCGGCTAAAAACATCCGTGCAAATCGTTCCTGCTCTGTCATCGTAAACTGCGTTTGTGCAAGTTTACGAATTTTTCACCAACCTACTTTTCAGACTGAGCCCTAACTTAGGCCGCACAAAGAGTTAAGATAAAATAGTAATCTTAACTCTTTGTGCGGCCTAAGTTAGGAACTCCACTTCTCCAAAATATAGGCTCTTGGAGCGAACCGTAATCAGGCAAGCCCGGGAGTTACAAAATAAAACAAAAATGGCCGGAAGATTTTTCTTCCGGCCACAACTGGCTCTGAACCAAGCCTTCGTTGACCTACAAGGACTCGAACCTTGAACGACAGATCCAGAATCTGCTGTGTTACCATTACACCATAGGTCAGCGTTGCGGGTGCAAAAATAGTTAAATTATTTTAATTTCATATAGAGCCTGTCTGATTTTCCCGGGGAAAATAGTTGCGAATTATTTTCAGGGTTATTTTACGCGAAAATCGAGGAGCATAGCGGGGCTATGTAACGAAATTGTCGAGAAAAAGAGGCCAAAAGAAACGATAAATGTTTTACATAGGAAAATTAACAGACTCTGATTTTCCAAAGGAAATTCAAGCGATATTTCAAGCCAGGGCACGCAACCCGCCACCTGTTAAAAAATAAACCTCGACGAAATCTCCTTATAGTTATGCACCCGCTCCGTAACGTCTGCAAAAACATCAGCTACGGAAAGCACCGTAAACTTGGAAAGATCCTCGTTCTGATTTAGCGGCAACGTGTCGGTAACGATAACCTCGCACAGTGAACTGCGGTTGATCCGTTCGTAAGCCGGCCCCGACAAAACGGCATGCGTAGCGGCTGCCCTCACACTGCAAGCCCCGCGATCCATCAACATGTCGGCAGCCTTGGTGATCGTACCCGCGGTGTCGATCATGTCGTCAAGGATGATTATATTACGTCCTTCAACTTCCCCTATAGCCGTCATGCTACCCACTACATTGGCTTTTTCACGCTGTTTGTGGCTTATGATCATAGGGGCCTGCAAATGTTGCGCATAAGCATTGGCGCGTTTGGCACCACCCATATCCGGAGCCGCAATCGACAGGTTTTCGATATTCAAACCGTTGATATACGGAATAAAAATACCGCTGGCATAAAGATGATCCACAGGAATATCGAAAAATCCCTGTATCTGGTCGGCATGCAGGTCCATCGTCATTATGCGGTCGACACCGGCCGCACGCAACAGATTGGCAACCAACTTGGCTCCTATCGACACCCGCGGGCGATCCTTGCGATCCTGCCTCGCCCAGCCGAAATAAGGAATAACAGCTATTATATTGTGAGCCGAAGCACGTCTTGCCCCGTCGATCATCAGCAACAACTCCATCAGGTTGTCCGCAGGCGGAAAAGTGGACTGGACGATAAACACCGTGCAACCGCGTATACTTTCGTTATACGTAGGCTGGAATTCGCCGTCGCTGAACTCAAGGACAGAGCAATCACCAAGCTCGGTTCCATAACTGCGGGCAATTTTTTCGGCAAGGTACCGCGACTGCCTGCCTGCGAAAAACTTCAGTTTATGAATAGCCATTTTTGAGACCTAAGGTTAAGTAGATGGGATTTACAGATACAAAAATAGTCGTTATGCACGATAAAAAAGCAATAATTAAAATTATTTATTAACAACTTTCTATCTATCGACAGTAAACTGTGTCCCGGACATATCAGAAAGACATGACCCGATAAATTCCAGCACCTCGTCGCGCCCGGCCCCCGTCTGTGAGGAAGTGAGGAAAACAGGAGGAAGTTCTTCCCACTCTTCAAGCAGGGTCTTCTGAAACAGGGCCACATTCGAGTCGGTCTTATTCTGCGATAACTTATCGCATTTGGTAAAAATAATCCCGAACGGCACACCACCACGGCCCAACATACGGATAAACTCAAGGTCGATCTTCTGGGGTTCGAGCCGTGAATCTACCAACACGAAAAGCATAACCAGACGGCTACTGCGTATTATATAGTCGGTCACAAGCTTCGAAAAACCTTCGCGCGCACCTTTCGACACACGGGCGTAACCGTATCCCGGAAGGTCGACCAGATACCACTCGCCATTGATCGCGAAGTGGTTGATGAGACGTGTTTTCCCGGGACGCCCCGAAACCTTGGCCAACCCCTGGCGCCGCGTAAGCATATTAACCAACGACGATTTACCCACGTTACTGCGGCCTACAAATGCAAATTCCCACTTATCCGACGGGATCTGCCCCACTCTTTCGCTACTGCATTTAAACTCTGCCGAACGGATCATGATTTTTCAACTGTTCTATTCCGTCGCAAGATACGACTTTAAGCACAAACCGCAAAAACCGGCACCGCATCGATAGTGCGGAAACGCGCCCTGTCTTCCATTTGGCATAAGGTTTGCGTCGGCAGGTCTAAGAAACTGGCTAAATTTCCTATAATATTCAGAATCCGTTTAAAACATTATATCTCAAGCAGGATGAAAACACCAGCACGAATCTTAATTCAAAGCACGGTTATTGTCTTGTCGCTAACGTCGACACTGTCCTATACCGTCCCGGCCCAAACTCGCAAACCTGTGGGTCATTATGCAGTTCCGCCGCCGCATCATCCATATCATTACCCTACGCCCTATCCGCCCCGTCCGGTACCGAGGCCCGTACCCGTACGCCCCGTTCCGGTACCTGTACGCCCCGTTCCGGTGCCCGTACGCCCCGTACCTGTGGTTCCGTTACGCCCGATCCCTGCGCCATACCCCTATTTCTACCATCCGTTCGTTCCATATTACTGGGGAGCGTATTGGCATCCGATAGGGTTTGTGGCAGCCACTATTGCCACAACGGCGATAGTGGTGACAATAGCCAACCAGAGTTACCACTATGACGAAGGAGTTTATTACATCGAACAAAGCGACGGTTACAAGGTCGTTCCGGCTCCGGTCGGAGCCGTGGTTCCGTCGATACCCGAAGGAGCTAAAAAAATTACTGTCGAAGGACAGAAATACTACTATTACGGCGGCACTTTCTACATCAAATCCAAAGGCAACTACAAGGTCGTAGTGGCACCGGCAGGAGCTGTGGTAACACATCTGCCCGACGGAGTAATAGAGACCACCGTAAACGGGCAGAAATACCTGCTGTTCAACAATACTTATTACCAACCCATACAACAGAACGGACAGAATGCATATGTGGTCATAAAAATGGAATAACCACCACGCAATCTCCATACATCACAACAAAGCGACACTCCGGGCACTGAAATATGAGCCCGGAGTGTCGTTTTTGCACCCTACCCGGCAAGGGACAGGAGTTGCGAAAAACAACAAGAAAAAATTCATACATATATCGTTACAAAACATGTTATTTTTACCTAACTTTGGCAAATATTTCAAACGGCAATATTCGATGGACCAAAAAAATACTTCCCAGCTGGCTTCCGGGGGCACGCTACCCGAAATTACATCGTTGCTGTCGGCACATGGCACAGGCATCTGGCTATACGATCACGCATCTGAAAGGCTCGATTTTGTGAACGACCTGCCTGCCATACTCGGATTCGACCAGTCGGGCATAACCTACGGCGACATGGCCGGGATGCGCAGCTTTATCCATCCCGACGACCTGCCTCGTTTCAACGAAGCTTTCGACCAAACACTGGAAAGAGCCGGGAACAAAACATCCGTTGAGTACCGTATGACGGGCAGCAATGGAGAAGAGTTGTGGATAAAAGAGCGCATGTACTCATTTGCCGGAGGCGAAAAAGGGATGAAAGTGGTCTCGTGCAGCTCCCGGGCTGGACGGGAACGCCTTTTGGAGGAAGAGGTAGCTTCGCTCGAGACGCGTTACCGTAAACTGGTCAATACACTGCCCGACTTCATATTCGTATTCGATAAAGATTTCGTATTCAACGACATAATAATGCCGGACAGTATGTCGCTACTGCATCCGCGCGAGGAACTGATAGGCAGTTGTGCAAGAAAGATATTCTCCCCCGAGGTCAGCGACCTTTACGTATCCAATATCCGGGAATGTTTGCGCACGGGACAAATGAAAGAGATCGAATATTTCCTGGATATGTTCGGCATACGCTACTATTTTCAGGCCCGGATAGTCCCTTTCGAAAACGGCCTTGTATTCGCACTGATACGCGATATAGGCGACCGTGTGCGTCGTATGGAGGAGTTGTTGGAGGCGCGCAAGAAGGCCGAGGATGCCGACAGGATGAAATCGGCATTTTTGGCAAATATGAGTCACGAAATACGTACACCGCTAAATGCGATAGTAGGATTCACCGAAGTTATTGCGTCCGAAGATGATCCGGTGCTAAGAGCGGAGTATATGGAAATAGTGCGCACGAACAACGAATTATTGCTACAACTTATCAACGACATCCTCGACCTGTCGCGGATCGAGTCGGGTAAATGTGAGATCAACTTCAAGGAGACCGACATCCATATACTGATCGACGAAGTGGATAAAATACAACGGTTGAAAATGAAGCCCGGCGTCGATTTCTTAACGGAGTGCCCCGATACTGAGATTCATGTTCTGACCGACCACAAACGGGTTACGCAGGTATTGTTCAACTTCCTTTCGAATGCGGTTAAAAACACGCGTACGGGCTCTATAACCCTCAGAGTGGAGTTGATCGATAACCATATCAAATTCTCGGTCATCGACACGGGCTGCGGCATAGCGGCAGACAGGTTGAAAACCATATTCAACCGCTTCGAAAAAGTGAATGATTTTGTCCAGGGCACAGGTCTGGGCCTGGCCATAAGCCAAAGCCTTGTCGAGCGGTTGGGAGGAGAGATAGGCGTGGAGTCAGAATTGGGTACGGGGAGTACGTTCTGGTTCACACTACCATATAGCGACACTCAATCAGGGGGCAATACTGAATGCAATGCGACGAATGCCCCGCAACCGAAGCGGATACTGGTGGTAGAAAGTTCCGACGAGAGCTACAGATTCATAGAAAATACGTTAACAAAGGCATATGTGGATGTCGGAATTTTGCATGCTCACAACGGCGAAGAGGCGGTAAACAGCTTTATACTCGACAAACCTTCTCTGATAATCATCAATACACACATGCCCGCCGTGAATCTCAGCAGCATTGAGGCAATAAAAAAGATCAGGGCAATATCGTCTGTGGTGCCCATCATAGCCATAACCTCGAGTTCATTTTATATGGAACGGCAGTGGGCCCTTGAAAGCGGCGCCAACGATATTATCCCCGAACCATTCTCCTCCACAAAACTCCGCGAGGCAGTGCTGGCGTTTTTATAATAACCTATGAAACAGTTTTTCAGTTCTGGACGAGGAGAGTCATAAACAGACTGACAGCCTCATCCGGCGCATGTCACATCGTCGCATCACCCCCGTGGCTTACGAGGTACCTGCATATTTTCTTGGCGAACAACGGGCCGTCGTAGATAAATCCGGAATAGACCTGTATCAACGAGGCGCCGGCATCGAGCATCGCCTTGGCGTCTTCCACTGTCATAATGCCGCCTACGCCTATGATAGGATAACGCCCTTCGGTTTTGCGATGGACATACTTCACAACTTCCAGCGCCCTTTCGCGCAACGGGGCACCACTTAGTCCGCCCTTGCCGATAGCCTCCACAACCGGGCGGTCCGTCGACAGACCTTCACGGCTGACGGTGGTATTTGTCGCCACAATTCCGTCGAGCCCGCATTCGGCCATGACCTCTATACTGTCGTCGATCTGCCCGTCGGTCAGGTCGGGCGAAATTTTCAGCAATATCGGCCGGTACTGGTTCTGCCCGCGGCGAAACTCAACAAGCCCCGACAATAATTCCCTGAGGCTATTCTTCTCCTGCAGGCAAGCCAGTTTAGCGATATTGGGGCAACTCACGTTGACTACAAAATAGTCTACATACTGATATAGATTCCGGAACAGTTTCAGGTAATCCGCAGCGGCGTCTTCATTGGGCGTAAGAGTATTCTTACCGAGGTTGGCGCCGACTATATTTCCATGGGTACGGCAACGGCAACGCAGATTGTCGAGTGCGTTTTCCAGCCCGTCGTTATTGAATCCCATGCGATTGATTATCGCCTTATCGCGCGTAAGGCGGAACAGGCGCGGTTTGGGGTTCCCTCTTTGCGCTTTCGGGGTGATGGTACCAACCTCGATAAAACCGAAACCCAACGCTGCCAATTCACTGAAAGCGGCGGCATCTTTATCGAACCCGGCGGCAAGCCCCACCGGATTGGGGAATTTCAATCCGAAAACTTCGCGTTCGAGCGACGGATGGCTGAAGGTGCAGATGCTGCGCACAAAGGCCTTTCCTCCCGGAATATAGCGCATTACCCTTAGCCCGCCCATAATTATCTTATGGCTGGTCTCGGGCGATAACTTAAAAAACAACGGGCGTATTATCTTCTGATACATATCGGGATCTGACATTGAAAGCCGTTCGTTCGTATTATTTGAGTGTGTTTTAGAAGCTGCCTAAAAACTCACCTGCGTAAAAAATCTCAAGCCGGGCACAAAGGTAATAAGAAACTGCAGATATTACACGCCGTTGTTTCGCAGGTTAAAAATATTCCAGACGGTAATCATAGCTGTTACGCATCTCCTCGAATTGCCCGGGATTCTCTTTAAGCGATCTGCTTTGCGCTTCTATATCGAAATACGAAGGCATGGTTGCGCGCATATCCGGCCATGCGATACGCCGGGGGACCGAAGGTTCCACAGGCGCGCTCCACTCCGTCAGCGGTATATCGAAGAGCCGCGCCACAGCCCTTACGGCCATCGTCGTGGCATTGGCTTTACCCTGCAGGGAATAACCGGCAATATGAGGCGTTGTAAAAACAGCGCGGTCCAACAGTTCCCGGTTTATGTCCGGCTCGCCGCACCAGGTGTCTATGGCGGCCTCCACACCCCGGTCCATCGCCCCCAGGAGTTCAAACTCATCCAGCGCTTCCCCGCGCGATGAGTTCAGCAGAAGCGCCCCCGGACGCAACAATTCAAAAAATCGTTTCCCTGCCATCCCGGAAGTGGCATACTCTCCCGAACATATCAATGGTACATGGAACGAAACCACATCGGACCGCCGCGCCAATTCATCTAATGTTACAAAATCGCGCAATCTCTCGGCCCGCACCCTGGGCGGGTCGCAACACACCACCTCGAACCCCCACAAGGCACCGTATTCGGCCACAAGCCGGCCGGTGTTACCCACCCCCACCACTCCGAGGACCTTTCCCTCCGGGGTGAATCCCATCCTATGCGAGGCTCCCGCCAGCACCGCACCGACCCACTGCAATACCCCCCTGGCGTTGCATCCTGCCGCGGTTGCTACTCCGATACCCTTACGGCGGCAATAATCGAGGTCGATATGGTCGCTGCCGATGGTCGCCGTGGCGATCAGTTTAACCGCCGATCCATCCAACAGAGAAACGTCGCATCGCGTACGGGTACGGACAATCAAAGTGTCGGCATCACGCACATCGCCGGCCGATATCGACGCCCCATGGCGGTATACCACCTCTGCAAAAGGTTCGAACACTCCCGGCAGATATGGAATAGCTATGTCGGCTACTATTTTCAATCCACTATTTTTAACGGTTTCATTTATTTGAACATGATGTTCAACTCTTGAAAAGGTCTATTTCACCCCGCTCAACATGTCCGTATATCTTCGCCAACTCCGCCACCACGGGCGATATGGTTTCTATAACGTCGCTAATATAAGCCTCCGGCGCGGGTGCGGCCCCATCCTTTATTCCTTTTATGCGGTGCAGCACAACGGAATAAAGCGCCCTGAAACAAAGTTCTATATCATCAGTGTCCTCCTTGCCCAAAGCTTTCCGCAATGCCGGAAGTTCTCCATCCAGTTTCGCGAAAAGCGTCCTGTAACGGGCTCCGACAGGCAGCGACATCAACTGTTGGTGCAGATTTTGCAAATCTTTTATCAGGTGCATTGTATGGTCGAGGTGCCCGTGGGTCTCCTTACCCTCCCCGCGCATCAGGTTAGTAAATTCGATATACCATATCAGAAGGTGCTGTTTCTGCTCCTCATCGCCGGCTGTAGGCGCCACCAATTGCGAATATATCGCCTCGGGGCTGAATTGCAGGGCCCTCAACAGGTCCTCCAACTGCCAAAGGTATAATATATATTCCGCGATATTCTCTTTACGTTTTTTCTGGGCTATGTACATCTCCGGTAATTTAATCGTTTACAGACACAAAAAAACATACGGGTATCCGGCAGGCGGATCCGGTCACAAAGATAACTCTTCCAAAGGATCCCAGAACACATCCGCCCAATTACGGATACGGTTCCCGTGAACTGCAACTCCCTCCGACTCCAACCTCCGCCTCATTTCGGGGAATGTCCCCACAGCGGACAATACCCCCCGGCTGTTTACGACCCTGTGCGCAGGAATATCTTCCGGCCCCTCTCCGCTACGGCTCATGATACGGCCCACCATGCGCGCGCCATGCCGTAGTCCCGCGGCACGTGCAACAGCTCCGTAACTGGTCACCCGGCCCGGCGGAACCAACCGCACAATGTCATATACCGCACGTTCAAACCGCTCCCCGGGACAGGCTATATACTTCATAACAGACGCCAAAGATATGAAAATTCCAAAGCGCGCCCAATGCAAAAACCGCAGGCTGCCCCCTAACGGAAGCAGCCTGCGCGTATCCTCCTGCGGACGACTACCAGTTGAGTATCTTATTGAAGTCGTATTCCTCGGGATTTGGCAACCACTTCTTAGCCGCCTCATAATCCGCCGGGGTTATATAGCAAAGGATGTTGTTGACCACCGCGTTGAACTTATCGCCTTTGATATCGACCAAACGCGGCGGGATCTTCCCGGTCTTAGGGTCTTCCAGGTCTTTCAGGTAAAGCTGGCTGACCTGACCGGCCTGGTTGACATAGACCATACATCCCGTCTTACCCTCGCTGAACAGTTTATAAACCCCCATGCCAAGCAGCGAGCAATAAACGATATCGAACGCCACAGGAGTCTGGCAACGGACCTCGTAGCCGATCTCAACCGGACGCGATTTTACCTTAAGGCCGAGTTGCTTCAACTTGTTTTCGAGCATTTCGTTGAATATATGCGCCTTAGACACCTTGCCGAGCTCCGGATGCCCGTGAGAGTCGTACGAGAAATGTATCCCCGTCTTTGTTATCTCCTCCTGGCTGAGTTCGTGGAAAACTCCCTCCGATATGATCGCCGCACCATAGTCCATGCCCATGATCTTACGCTTTACTATCGACGAAACGACGAGGTTCACGATCTTATCCACCGTTATAGTGGTCTTGTTGAACATCTCGGGGATCACGATCATCGGATAGTGGCACGCCGTGCCGATACCGAATGCGAGGTGGCCTGCCGAACGTCCCATAGCCGCAAGCACAAACCAGTTACCGCTGGTGCGTGCATCGACATAAACCGTACGGCCTATCGTCGCTCCGCGGTCCTTGGCCGACTGGTAACCGAACGTGGGCGAACCCTCGGGTAAAGGAAGGTCGTTATCTATCGTCTTTGGTACGTGGATGTTGGCTATCGAATACTTTTTATCCTTAAGAAACATCGCCACACGATTGGCCGTAGATGCCGTATCGTCGCCACCCACCGTGATGAGGAGTTTGACATTGTTCGACGTGAAGAAATCAAGGTTGAAGTCCTCGGCGAAATTCTTGTCAGAAGGTTTGAAACGGCTCATCTGCAGGTAAGACCCGCCACGATTGAAGATATCGTCGGCAAGGGCGAAATCGATGTCCACCATCCTCGGAGTCTTGTTGAAAAGGCCGGTATAGCCTTCATGCAGGCCGATAACCCGGAATCCTTTTTGCAAAAAAGTTTTGGCAACACTGCCTACAACAGCGTTCATGCCCGGAGCCGGACCGCCGCCCGTCAAAATAGCAATAGCTTCTTTCATTTCCTGATTGGTTATTATTTTAAACTTTGAAAACCTGCGATTGTCACCGTGTCCGCATTCCCGGGCACTTTCCATTTACGGCCCCAAAAGTACAATTTTTTTAATAAATTTAGAAACTAAAAGCTGTACGAGTAGAAATTTACCATCGTAATTATATACCCGGGAGTGTCCGGACAGGTTTCGATTGGAAAATATATAAAGGGAATTGTTGGCATACAGAGATTAAATATTAATTTTGTGCGTCCGATGATAAAAAACTGATTATGAAGCCGACTGAAGCAATGAAACCACTGTTGGAATTTATCGAAACAGTACCGACAGTATATATGACCACCATCGACAGGGAAGGGTACCCCTCTACACGCGCAATGCTAAACCTGCGTGCTGCGAAGTCTTACCCTTCGTTCGCCGCCCTGTATGAGCAGGAAGAGAATCCGCTTACGGTTTACATAACGACTCATAAAAGTTCTGAAAAAATGGCGGAACTGCGCGGGAATCCTAAGGGATCGCTACACTTCAGCAAACCTAACATATACCGCGGGGCTACTTTTACGGGGCATTTCGAAGTTGTCGAAGATGTTGAATTCCGCCGCAAGTTGTGGCAAGACGGGTGGTTGTTGTACTATCCCGAAGGTGCGGAGTCGGAAGATTACGTGGTCCTGAAATTTTCACCCGTTAAAGTCAAAAGCTATAACGCCTATAAGGTAGACACACTTGTGTTGTAGAAACTACTAAGAAACTGTTTAAAAATATTACCGAAGTTATTTTACATCTGTTTGTCGATGATTTTGTGTGGAGGAATGAGGCGAATAGCGGCTCCTGTTTAACGAATTCCACCGCGAAAAAGCGCGGCAAACAGCAGGAAAAGAACGAAAGAAATATTTTTATACAATTTCTAAAATTAACGACGGCCTCTCTTGTGGCAAACATTTTGATACCATGTCTTCCGGGAAGATATGGTATCTTTGTTTTAAGGAACTGTTTAAAATCTATTCCCGTAAAATTATCATGGAAAAACTCTACACAGCCGTTGCTACGGCAACCGGCGGCCGTGACGGCCATGTAAAATCGTCGGACGGGATAATCGACCTCGACCTGCACACTCCTAAAGAAATGGGTGGACCTGGAGGGCGTTACTCGAATCCCGAGCAACTTTTTGCTGCGGGTTACGCCGCCTGTTTCAACGGCGCACTCAATCTGGTTGCGAGGCTCAAAAAACATCCTGTAAAGAATACCTCCATTACAATGGAGGTGAGTTTCTGGAAAGGCGATGAAGGGTTCAATCTGTCGGCGGTAATAAAGGCCGTGGTTCCCGGAGTACCCTACGATATAGCTAAGGAGCTTGTCGAAGAGGCCCATAAAGTATGTCCGTACTCCAAGGCGACACGTGGCAATATCGATGTGAAACTGGAGGTGGTAAACAGTTAGACTCTGAAAATATTACATACAGCTACGCACGATTGAAGATCAAACCGGGTTCCGGATATCAATATCTGGAACCCAGTTTGATCTTCAACTGAAAAAGGTAAGGTAATGTGTCCAAAAACAGTTGGTAATTTACCGGCTGATACTCACAAGAAAATAATCTGAGCCCTCCCTCGCAGCCCGGATTATTTTTTTGTGCTTTTGCGATCCTGGTTTCGAAAATAGAGATACCATTTCACGTAGTTTTGGTAGTGAACTTGATAGTCCACTATGCAGAGATGTGGTCTGCTTGAGGTGTCCGAAGAACGATTAAAGAGAGTTGGTCGACTTTGGAATTGAAGGGTTATCCAGATAGTGGAACATGGCGGGCAGCGCACGGCGAATGTGGACGAACGCCTTGCGGACCATCTTGTGGGTGAACCATGCCCGTCGGGGATCGTCATCAGGGATGGTCTTTTGATTGAGATATTCGCGGTGGCGTTCTTCCCAGCGGATCAGGTCCACAACCCAATGCCCCATTGTTCACGGTCGGTAATCGAGTTCAGGCAGTACACTATCCAGCGCAGGTCCCGGCCGGCATCGCTCCGGGGGTGGCGCGTTAACATTCGCGCTGAATGTGAACCGTACATCGCTGCACAATGGCCTTAGGGCAGCTTTTTCGCACAGCCTTGATTATGTTGAGCGCCCCGTCGGTGGTCACGCTCTCAATCTCAACCCCTAAACTCAATATGTTTTCAAGGTCTTCGCGCAGCTCATCTTACCACTCGCCGTCGGTCA
This sequence comes from Rikenellaceae bacterium, assembly GCA_031552535.1. Lineage (GTDB taxonomy): Bacteria > Bacteroidota > Bacteroidia > Bacteroidales > Rikenellaceae > JAVBMJ01. The sequence goes on along the minus strand of JAVBMJ010000015.1, from coordinate 405 downwards.
GGCGGTAGAGGATCGTAGCCTTGACATTGTTGTCCCGATAAAGCTCCAGACACAGCTTATTGGCAAAGTACGTCCCGTCGATCATCAGGTTCAGCTTCTCGCTGTGGCGGATCTCCCAGAGCGGGTAGTTGCTAAGATACTCGTCGAACCAACAACGTAGATTACGCTCGTTGCATCCACTTTGGACACTCAACTGGCGCAAAGTCTGCTTGCCCAAAATCCAACGCTCGAACCAGACAAAACGATTAGATAAGCTAATGTCTTGGAATTACAAAATAAACTGCCGCAGTTTTTGCAACGATAACGCTGATGACCTCTGCGAAATACACATTTTATGACATCTAAAAAAACACACACCGGGCAACGCTTTATGCTTCGGGAAAACATAAAAAAAGTATTTAGATG
>JAVBMJ010000025.1:0-74076 GCA_031552535.1 Rikenellaceae bacterium | reverse complement strand
GACCGGATCGCTCGGCAAGGGCGGCATGCTCGGTATGGGTGCTTTTTCGGGCGGCGTAAGTTCAATGATCTCCGGAGGCAACTTCTTGGATGGCGCCGCCAGCGGATTGGCAGTAACGGCATTGAACCATTTGATGCATGAGATGGAAGAACCATCTTTCTTCCGTAGATTGGAGAAACATTATCGTAATGGAGAAGGGAAAGATTTTCGTTTAACAAAAGAAGAATTTGAATATTTAATGAGTAAAGGCATTATTACATTTGATCAGGCCGATGGAGTTCCGGGTATAACTTATAATACAACAATAAATTATTATGAATCAGATATGGATTTAAGATATTCTTTTGGCAGATCAACGGTTTACTACCAGTTTACAGAAAGTGGGCAAATTATTTACACTGGATTTACTGATACTTACGACTTTAATTCTTTGCCATGGGGGGTAAGATCAAAACCAAATGAAATAATTACAAGAACATACGGGACATTAGTGCCCGGAACTTCCTTTAAAATAATCTTTTAGTATATGAGACAGGGCCTAAGAATTTCGAGATCACTAATAATTTCGGTTATTAGTGTGTCAATGGCATTGGTAGTAGTCGTGGTATTATTAAATGTTAATCGTAAGTATTCCTCTAAGACTCCAACCAGAATATTAAAGAGTATGTTTGACATCAGCCTTAAGGATTTTGATTATACGGTGAAATCTTTCGAAGAAAATTGGCTTCCTAATGGAGATGGTGAATGCGAAATTATTTTTGAGTTCAAAGGACTCTCTCCAGAAAACATTAGGTATTTAGAAACGAAAAATGTTAAACGCCTTCCGATGCCGGTTGCTATAAGAAAGCACTTTTCTGTACCTAACAATGGTTATTTTATATATGATACATTACCTGGCGGATTGCCAAATTACGCTGTTTTTATTATAGATACGGATAATAATACCGCACTTCTGCGATGTGAAATGTTTTAATTTTAGCATATCACACTTACTGCAAATGCTATAATAAATAAAAAGGCTGCCTTTGTATTCAGAGGCAGTCCTTTTTATTGCGGGTTGATTATTTTATCTTTACAGCGCTGCCGGGGAGAAACTGGCTGTTGAGGTTGGTTTGCCGGGCGGCGCACGTTCTTTGACTTATTACCGTGGGGTGATGGTTTATGGGGCCGAGGGTGGCGCTTCGGGGTATGTTAATCCGGAAGAGTTGCGGTATATGCTTCAGCCGGAGGGTCTTGTGACTATCAGTGACGCGGGGTGGACGTACAAGTACTTCAAAACCGACCACTTGGGTTCGACGCGGGCTGTGCTGGCGGCTGTCCGTCTGGGTGGCGGAACAGGCGCGGCGAACCAACTCGTCTGCGAACAACGAACAGATTACTACCCGTTCGGGATGGCTCATGCGACCGCCGACCACCTCGCCACCAATCCTTACCTTTTCTCGGGCAAGGAACTGCAAACCATGCCCTTCAGCTCGTCGTTAGGCAGCTCGATCCTCAGTCTTTACGACTTCGGCTCGCGCCACTACGACCCCGCACTCGGACGATGGTTCAACGTGGACCCGGCAATCCAATTTGTCAGCCCGTACACTTATTGCGGCAACAACCCGCACATGTACGTCGATCCCAATGGGGAGTTTGCATGGCTTTTCATTGCCGCAATGGCATATATGGGAGGAGTACAATCTAATTTTTTCAATGAGGGTAATCCTTTTAACCCTGGAAACTGGAACTGGGGTAGTGCAAACACATACATTGGGATCATTGGAGGAGCAATCGGAGGTGCCGGAATGGTTGGATATAACATGCTATGTCAAATACCCGGGATGCTATCCAATGGTGCATTGCAATCAGGGATAGAGGTTGCACTTAATGGTTTAGGCAATATAACCGAAGATCGCCCTTTCTTCGATGGTTGGTATATCGCGGCTGGGACAGGATTATTAACAGGGGCTGCTGCCGGTCGTGATTTAGCTAAAAGTACGGGTAGGCATAAGGATGGAGGCACCTCCTTCATTGAGCGGATTATATGGATGAATACCGAAGGAGCAAAGCGAATGTATAATAATATGTTACAAAAATGTTATTTCTAATGAACTGGTTTGAATATTATTTCTTGACAATGTCTGGTTGGCATGGCAAGATAGACAGTCGGACGCCAACGATTATGTTGTTTCTATTGACAATCAATCTGTTCACACTTACTCTTATCAGCGCAGGATGGTTTGTCGATATAGACTATTTATGGGGAATCTTTCTGATAATCGGATTTTCGGCGGCTATAACTAATTTACTGTTCATAGTTGTATTGAAGACATTGCACAAACAATTACATCGTGCTCAGGATAAATTTAAAAAGGCATCTGAAAATGTTAAGCGAAGATGGCGCATAATAGTTCGATTATATGTAGCTACGACCATTATTTTGTTTATATCTTCACTTTGCATTGTAACCGTACTCAAAAAGGCTTATGGCATATAACAAAATTTATTACACAGAGGCTTAACCCACATTTTGGGCGCAGAAAATTCTGCGCCCGAATTTTTGTTGTGATGCTGTATGTTTTTTAGCTAAATGTTTGGTTGGATATTTTGTCCAGAACTATTTTGCAATTTAAATTTCTTATATTTACAGTGCTGCGGGCGAAAAACTGGCTGTTGAGGTCGGGGTTTCGGGCGGGACGCGAAGCGTAAAATTGCGGCCGGAACCGCAGGCCCCGAATGCGCCCGTCCGAAACCATCACTTAACTTTGCCCAAGGGACGCCTGCTTGCGAAGCCGGGGCGACACACCTCCATACCTAAATTATAATCACCTATATAAGTTTATTCATCCGTACATTGCGGTACTCCGAAGGCGAAAGGCCGAACTTGCGTTTGAATGCCGTAGAGAAATGCGATAGATGTCCGTAACCTACTACTTCGGCTATATCCTGCACTCTTTTGTCGCTGTCGAGCAGATAACGGACCGCCAGGTCCATACGGTAATCGAACAGGTAGCCGAACACGGTCGTGCCGAACAACTCCTTGAACCCTTTCTTGAGCGTACACTCGTTCGTGCCGGCCATAAGAGCCAGTTTGTGCAGGGATGGCGGGGAGAGGAATTCCCGCTCGATGATCTCCCTGGCGTGCCTGATCTTGTCATGGTCTTTACGGGTATCGCACAGGCACGATGCGCATTCCAGTCCGGCCGCCCCGCACAGAAACAACGACAGTATTTCGCGGACCTTTGCATCGATATACAGGGCGGCCACATTCCCGCACAGATGCGAATACATAATGTCGTCCAGTGCCCGGTATATGGCGGGACACATCGGCCGGTTATGGCGGTAGGCGCGGTATCGCTCGTCGAAAACCGCCATTCCCGCAGGCCCGTCGAACAATTCGGAGCATTCTGCGGCCAGATTGAGGATATAATCCATTGGCAGCATCAGTTCCCTTCCGTGATAAGCCGTGCCGCCGCGATAGCGGGCGACCGTATCGACATCTTCGTACGACAACAGATTGGCATTGCCCGCCTTCCACCTTTCGATACGTTTGGAATTGTTCATGTCGCATATTACATCCCCTTGAATGACGGCGCAAAACCAGATGGCATTGAACCGTTCCGCTTTCGAATACATGGCCATGTCGTCCTGACAAACGATGCGGTGTTCCATAATGCAAGCCTGCGGCGTACGTATATGTTCGCCGCAGGCTTGCATCAGGGCGTTGTCCAGCCGGTAATTTACCCTCTCCACTCCGCTTTCCGCAACCAACGCATACGGCAACTCGACGGTCATATCCTGCAAATTCCTATTCTCGATCCGTGCAGTCATCTCAAATTCCCTTAGATTAAAATTACATTCCCTTTCACGCAAGCCCACGTACCGTATGCTCCGTATCTTTACATGCAAAATTACGATAATCGATACTGTTTTCCCCTCCCTAAAAGATGGTATTTATGCTGGAAAGCTTTCCCTGTAATTACCTGTGCGATTTTTGAATTTAAATAACCTAAGTATGAACGTAAACCACCCTGCGGCCGCCGAGGCGCAGGGTTTTACCCGATAAATTATGACAAAGAAACCTAAAACGGGTGTTGCCCGGCTGCTCCAGGTCGCCGGGACGAAGCGATGGTGGCTCGTGGGCTCGGTCGTGATGGCCGTCGCGGCGACAGCGGCGCAGTTCGTGCCATACGTTGCCATATTGAAGATATTGCAGGAGTTGGCTGCGCACGCCGCAAATCCGGAAGGCGTTTCGCAGGAGTTGATCCGCCATTGGGGCGTGGTTTGCCTGGTGGCTTTCGGATGCTACGGGGCGCTGATGTACGCCTCGCTGATGAGCTCGCACATCGCCGCATTCAACATCCTGTATGAATTGCGCGTTACGATCACGCGCAAAATGGCGCGGCTACCACTGGGCTTTTTTACCCGGCGCACCACAGGCGACCTGAAAAAAGTGGTCGGCGAAGATGTGGAGCGCATCGAATTGTTCGTGGCCCACCACATACCGGAACTGACCACCGCCGTGGTCTTCCCGCTGCTGATGATCGGCTGGCTCTTTATGATCGACTGGCGGCTCTCGCTGGTCGTGCTGGGGGTGATGGCGCTTGCGTTTCTCTTTCAGGTATCGACCCTGTGGTCGAAAAAGGCCGGTGAGGATATGAAGGGCTATATGGTGGTGATGGGCCGCCTGAACGCCTCTATCATCGAGTATGTGCGCGGGATGCAGTTGGTGAAGATCTTCAACCGCTCGTCCATCGCCCTGGAGAACCTGAAAAAACAGATATTCGGCTTCCGCGACCTTTCGAACAAGATCACGACCAACTATGCAGTGTCATACCTGGGCTTCTACAATATGCTATCGGCCACATTACTGTTGTTGATCCCGGCAGCGATCTTCCTGCTGCTGCGTTCGCCGTCATATTCGGGCTATCTCTCCACCGTGCTGATCTTTTTGGTATTGGGTGGGGGTATCTTCTTTCCGATGCTCAAGATATTGTGGATGACCAGCATGATGCGCCAGAACAGCATGGGCATAGGATTTATCGACGAAATACTGCAAAAAGAGGAGATCGCCGAACCCGCCGAGCCGCAACCGCCCCGCGACGCTTCGGTCGAGTTTGACAGCGTGCCATTCTCTTACGATACCGCCCGCGTGCTTGACAACGTGTCCTTTACGGCACAGCCCGGCACGGTGACGGCCTTGGTAGGTGTGTCGGGGGCAGGAAAATCGACCATTGCGATGCTCGCCGCCCGTTTTTGGGACGTCCAGGAGGGAGCGATCCGCATCGGCGGCAGCAATATCAAGGACATCCGCGCCGAAGAGTTGATGAACACCGTGTCGTTCGTCTTCCAGGACAACATGCTCTTCTTCGACACCATTGAGGAGAACATCCGTATGGGCAACAAGGCCGCCACAAAGGACGAGGTAATCGCCGCGTCGAAAGCCGCCCAATGCCATGATTTCATCGTACAGCTCGACAAGGGTTACGATACTTTGGTGGGCGAAGGCGGCACCTACTTATCCGGCGGCGAGGCGCAACGCGTCGCCCTGGCGCGGGCCATACTCAAGGATGCCCCTATCGTGTTGCTTGACGAAGCGACCGCCTATGCCGACCCTGAGAATGAGGGCAAGATACTGGAATCGTTCTCCGAGCTCATCAAAGGCAAAACGGTGATCGTGATCGCCCATCGCCTCTCAACCATCCGCAGCGCCGACCAGATATTGGTCATCGACAAAGGTTCGATTGCCGAGCGGGGCCGGCACGACGAATTGATAGCGCAAAGCGGCCTTTATAAGAACATGTGGGACATCTACTCTCGTTCCCGCCAGTGGAAACTTAACCGATAGAAAACCATGAACATTATAAAACTGATGAACGCCGCCACGCAGGGCCACCCCGGGCGGCTGTGGCCGATGGTCGGCTGGACGCTGCTCGAATACTCCTTCCGCGCCATGCCATACGGCATCCTGCTGTTGGTCGTGTGGGAACTTTTCAAACCGTTGCAGCATCCGGGCACGCAACTCAACGTGCCGCTGATCGGATGGTATTGTGTGGCGCTGTTCGTGGGCTTGTTGCTGTTAGTCTTCTTCAATTACAAGTCCTATATGGCCTCCTACCGCGAGGGATACTCGATCTGTGCCGACGGCCGGGTAAGCGTGGCCGAACATCTGCGCCGCCTGTCGATGGGTTTCTACAATTCGAAAGACCCCGGAACGTTAGGCTCCTATGTGGTGAGCGATTTCGAGAACGTCGAGATGCTCGTAACGCACATCTTGCCGCAGATCATCGGCGGTCTGGCCGGGACGCTATTTATGGTCATCTGTCTCGCATTCTTCGACTGGCGGCTGGCGCTGATCACGGCGGCGGTCATTCCGCTGGCCCTGCCGATGGTGTGGTTCACGCGACGGCTGATCGCCCGCGCCGGGCGAAAGCACATGAAGTCGAAAACCGACGCCACTTCGCGTGTGATCGAGTACATACAGGGCATACGATTGATAAAAGCGTTCAACCTGGGAGGGCTGAAGTTCGAACGGCTCGAAAAGTCATTCAACAGGTTGAGAAAGGACTCGATCCGCGTGGAGGCAGGCTCGGGGCCGACGCTGGTACTGGCCTCGTTCATTCTCAACGGCTGCGCCCCATTGGTCATCCTCGCCGGGGGCTGGTTCCTGTTACAGGGCATGATCAGCCTGCCGGTCTACATCCTGTTCCTTTTGATGGGCACCAAGCTGTGCGAGCCGTTGGTGCAGGCGCTTATGTTCCTCGGTCTGGGAACTTATATGGGTTTGAGCGTTGAGCGCATCGAGGCGCTGCGCCGCACGCCCGTGATGCCCGACGGCCCGGATACGGGCAGGATCGACAACTACGACATTGAATTCCGTGACGTGGATTTCTCATACAATGACGTGCCGGTCGTCCGGGGACTGAACCTTCGCATCCCCTCGCACAAACTGACCGCCCTGGTCGGTCCCTCGGGGTCGGGAAAGACCACCCTCACGCGGCTGATCGCCCGCTTCTGGGACGTGGACGGCGGCGAGATCCGGCTCGACGGAAAAAACATAAAAGAGTACCCTGTCGATAACCTGTTGTCGTGCATTTCAATCGTTTTTCAGGACGTCTACTTGTTCAACGACACAATCTACAACAATATTAAAATCGGTAACGCCGATGCCACAGAAGAACAAATCCTGGTGGCGGCCGAGAAAGCGCGGGTGCTGGATTTCGCCTTCGAGTTGCCCAACGGACTGCACGCAATGGTCGGCGAAGGGGGCTGCACGCTTTCCGGGGGTGAAAAACAGCGCATCTCCATCGCCCGCGCCCTGCTGAAAGACGCGCCCATCGTGCTGCTGGACGAAGCCACAGCTTCGCTCGATCCCGAAAATGAGTTGCACATACAGGAGGCAATCAACGAACTGGTGCGTAGTAAGACCGTGATCGTGATCGCCCACCGGCTCAACACTGTCGTCCACGCCGACAACATCGCCGTTCTCGACGCAGGCCGCCTGGCCGAACAGGGCACCCACGACCAACTTCTTGCCAACAACGGCCTCTACCGCCGCATGTGGGACGAGCAGCAACGCATCAAAGGATGGAAATTTAATTAGACGACAATATGAAAGCAAATTTGACGGGAATTCCCGAAACCCTGTTTGTTACTTTGCGTGCCCGGGCCGTGGAAACCATGCGCCCGGACGCGGCCGTTAAAGACCCGGATGCCGTAGAAATACTCCGGCAGATACAATTCGACGAATCACCCAAAAACACCGTGTCAAACGTCTCGCAGACGGGCATTATCGTCCGTACCCTTATTTTCGACGAAATCGTCCGCGATTTCCTTGCGAACAAACAGCAAGCGGTAGTGGTCAATCTGGGTTGCGGCCTTGACGCCCGGTGCAAAAGGTTGCCGCTCGGCAACTGCCGGTGGTTCGACATCGACGTACCCGAATCCATCGAGGTGCGCAGGCATTTTTTCGAAGAAACTCCCACCTATAAGATGATCGCCACCTCGATGTTCGCCGACCCATGGATGGATGCTGTACCCAAAGACATCCCCGTTTTATTCATTGCCGAAGGAGTGATGATGTTCTTCCCGGAGGACGACATCCGGGCGCTGCTGTGCAAAATCGCCGACCGTTTCAACAAAGCACAGATCGCCTTCGACACTGTTAGCCGGTGGGCCAGCCGCAACCACAAGCGCCATCCTGACTTGAAAAAGTTCGACGCGCCGATGCGCTGGGGCATCGACGACGCCCGCCGGATCGAAGGCTGGCGGCCCGGCTTTAAGGTTATCCGTGAATATTACTACGCCAACTACCTGAAAGACCGCTGGCCCCTGGCAATGAAGATAGTAATGAGGCTGTATCCGCCCTTTATGAGATCGTTCAGGGTGTTGCGAATCAGTCTGAAGTGATGGCTCTTAATTGAATTTACGACTATGGGGGTGCTATTTACCGAGATATTTTTCTTCGTATTCACGGGTGAGTTGGAGTCCCTGGCGGCTGATAAGCACCAATTCCACTGTCGCTTTTTCCAGTTTATAGAGCATCGCCAGCCCCCCCAAAAAAAAGAAAAATCCTCATATATCATTGATATATAAGGATTTTTGCTTTATGATGCAGCCTGTTGTCTGACTGCCGTGAGCGGAAAACGAGACTCGAACTCGCGACCCTCAGCTTGGGAAGCTGATGCTCTACCGACTGAGCTATTTCCGCATAGCTGCTATATGTGAGTTGCAAAGGTAGTAATTGCTGGATAAAATGCAATATCGGCGGCGAAAAAAACATCATGCCTAAGTTGTTTCTTAAATATCCAGCCGATGTTGACAGGGGTATAATTGTCTGGATGAAGTAAGAAACAGTTTCATATAATAAAAAAGTGTATTTTTGCAAAATACAGTATGCGCTTTGGCAATTATTTGCTGCCGGCTTGGATTGGAATATTTATTGGAGTAAAGTAGAGGCGCATTGCACCAGGCTTTCTTTTGGTATTGCGTGGCAATCTTTGCGTGCGAGAGAGTACTATTGCTCTCGATTTTCACTACATTTGTGGCCTATAGCATAGATCCGGTTGACTTTATGACTCATAAAACGCTCAGGGACATATATCTGAATAGTGTATCGCAATTCGCCGGACGTCAGGCATTTTCGATGTTCGGAGGCGAAGGGTTGACTTATGCCGATTTTGAAACAAGGGTTGACCAGATAAGGGAATTGCTGCTTGGAGCGGGAATTAATGCGGGAGATAAAGTTGCCTTGCTGAGCAGCAGTATGCCCAATTGGGCGGCGGCCTATTTTGCAGTGGTGACGTCGGGTATGGTGATAGTGCCTATATTGCCCGATTTTACCGGGCGCGAGATAGACATGATTATCGTGCACAGTGAAGCAAAAGCCCTGGTCGTGTCGGACAAACAATATTCGAAAATATCGAAAGATACGCTTTGCAGCCTCAACATTGTCATACGCAGTAAGAATCTCGGTGTCATATCGCAAAAAATAAATCAGCGCGGGCAGGATACTCTTCCACAAGGCGACGACGTGGCGGCAATAATCTACACCTCGGGGACAACATCGGCTCCGAAGGGGGTGATGCTAACTCATGGCGGATTGCATGCGCAGTTGGATATGGTGTTGAATATCAAAAATATCGTTAAGGAGGATGTGTTCCTGTCGATTCTGCCCATGTCGCATGTTTACGAGTGTTCGTTCGGGATGCTTCTGCCTTTTTATCGCGGGGCTTCGGTGGTTTATCTTGAAAAACCTCCTACGGCATCAATCCTTATGCCGGCGCTGAAGGCGGTCCGGCCTACGGTGATGCTTAGCGTACCGCTGATAATCGAAAAAATTTACCGGTCGCAGGTGGCAAAACGTTTTTCGAAGAACAGGCTTATGGGTTGGCTTTACCGGTTGCCTGTTTTCAGAAAGGTTGTCCACCGCATGGCGGGGCGCAAGCTGATGCAGTCGTTCGGTGGGAGGATCGATTTTTTCGGTATAGGCGGAGCTAAGCTCGACGCCATGACGGAGCGTTTTCTTGCCGAGGCGCGTTTCCCTTACGCCATTGGTTACGGGCTTACAGAAACGGCACCACTATTAGCCGGGGCTGCTCCCGGTCTGGTCCGTTTCCAGTCGACGGGTCCTGCGATGCCGGGAGTAAAGATAAGGCTCGAAAATGTTAATCCGGGAACAGGCCAGGGGGAGATAGTGGCCCTGACTCCGAGTGTAATGAAGGGATATTATAAAAACCCGGAGGCTACTTCTGCGGTATTTACCTCCGACGGATGGTTCCGCACGAAAGACCTGGGATTTATAGATAAGGATGGCTACCTCTATATCAAAGGGCGCCTGGGTAATATGATCGTAGGGCCGAGCGGGGAAAATATATACCCGGAAGAGATAGAGGATATCCTCAACAGCCATCTCTATGTCACGGACTCGATTGTAAAGGAGGACCGGGGCAGGCTTGTGGCTATGGTGCATTTCGATCCGGAGGAGTTGGAGAGGAGATACAAATCGATCAAGGAGGGTTGGCGCTACAAGATGGACGAAGTGAAATCGGAGTTGATGCACTATGTCAATACCAAGGTCAATAAGTTCTCCAGGATATCCGATGTCGAGGAAAAAAACGACGGGTTTGAGAAGACCCCGACTCAGAAAATCAAACGCTTCCTCTATACTAAAAATAATAAATGACGCATTCATATGGGGGATACGACGCACAGAAACAAGATAAAGAAGTCGCCGTTGGGCAAGATACGCCCGGGTAATATAGCGTACCCCATAGTCATAGGTCTGGCTGTTGTAGGTTATTTATTGTATAAGGATTTTTCTCCCGAAGTTTTTGATAGCGTCACCTGGGGATGGGGTACGATACTGTGGCTTTTTGCCGCCATACTTTTTATGGTAGGGCGCGACCTGGGTTATATGATACGCATCAGGGTGTTGAGCGACAATAAACTGTCGTGGAGGGCTGCGTTCAGGGTCATCATGTTGTGGGAATTTACGTCGGCCGTCACTCCTTCGGCGGTGGGTGGTACCAGCGTGGCGATTATCTATGTCCACAAGGAGGGAATCAGCATAGGTAAAAGCTCGGCTATAGTGATGTTGACGTCGTTTTTGGACGAGCTCTATTTTATTGTAATGTTTCCTCTGGTGGTGCTTCTGGCCGGGCCCCATAACCTGTTCGATATTGCCTCGGGTTCGCTGCTGGGCAAGAGTCTGATGACGTTCGCAATAGTGGGGTATGCCGTCAAACTGGCCTGGGTGCTGATACTTTCATATGGGTTGTTTAAGAATCCCCGGGGATTGAAATGGTTGATCATGAGGGTGTTCAGGTTCCGTTGGCTCAGGCGCTGGCGCCATAGCGCCAACCGTGCCGGGACGGAGATCATCCTCAGTTCGGCGGAGATACAGCAACGTGGGTGGCCTTTCTGGTTGAAGTCGGCAGGATCGACGTTCCTGTCGTGGAGTTCGCGTTACTTTGTCGCCAATGCACTGATAATGGCGTTTTTTGCTGTGTCGGATCATTTCCTTCTTTTTGCCCGCCAACTGGTGATGTGGATCATGATGCTTGTAATGCCTACGCCGGGAGGCAGTGGATTTGCCGAAATGATTTTCACTACATACTGCAGCGATCTGATCTCGATTCCATTGGCACAACAGACTGCTGCCGCGGCATTAATCGCTTTCCTGTGGAGGATAGTGACATATTATCCATACCTTGTTGTGGGTGCCGTGGTATTTCCGCGCTGGTTGCGCCGTAATTTTATGGGGAAACAAGCGCAGTAAAAGATCAAATTAGTGGATTTCTCATTTTTTTCGTACATTTGCGCCATAAACAGGATGTGTCTCGATTTTTTTTATCAGAATCAACCTGAAACACCGGTAGATATATTTTGCGGGAAATAAGGCGGCGCTCGTTTAACCGACCTGAGTTTTTCTGCCCCAACCCGTTGCCATAGCCCGTGCCGGGCATTATTCCAATCTGAAACATAGAACCTGCCCGAGTTTTCCCCAGGGAAAACGGACATGTTATAATAATAAAGCGATATATGCAGGATCGAAATGCCCTTGAGGGCAAAAGCCTTGTCGAGTTACGTGAAATCGGCAGAACCATAGGTATAAAAGCCCAGTTGAATAAAGGTGATTTAATTGCCCGCATTGTCGAAGTCAGCGAGAGCGGTGTCGCTCCGCAACCGGCAAAACGTGGCCGTAAACCCCGGACACAACCCGATGCTGATGCCGCAAAAAATGAGGCAATGGAGGTTGCAGGACAGGAGGCTCGGCCGGCTACGGATACGGCAGGTGCGGGACGCGAGCCTTTGCCTGCTGGAGACTCCCGTATGCCGAAGCGTACGCGTATAAGGACAGCTTATCATGTGCAGGCCCCGGTAAATGCCGGAAATGGTGGCGATGCTGCCGCTCCTGCCGCTACGTCCGTCCAGACTGCCGCCGAGAGTATTGAGGAAGAGAATCGCCGGGTGCTGCCGGTGGGGGGTATTGCCGGTGACCGCCAGCAGGAGGCGCAACACGACAACGCAGGACAAAGGAATGAGAATCGTAACGGGCGTAACCAACACTATGGCAAGCAGGAGCGCAATCAAACCCAGCGACATGACCGCGAGCAGAGGCGTGACGGTGATGTGGCTACCGGAGAGCAGGTTGGAGAGCGCCGTGAAGAGTCCGGGCAACAGGTGCCGCAATCATCGCAGGGACATCCTGCCCGGCATGCGGAAGGTGCCGGAACGCGTTATGGTAACGACCATCGTAAAGACAATAACGACCGTGGGCGCCATCGCAAGCAGAAGCAGCGCCACCAGAGGTCTGAGGCTACACTGCCCTTGCTTTATGACACGCAGGCCCTGACAGGAGAGGCCATTGAGGAGGAGGTGTTCCCGGTGCAGGCAGAAGAGTCGGCCGATATGGTATTGCAGCCGGAGGTTGTTGTGCAGGATAATGCTGTTGGCGATACTGCTGTCCGCCCCGAAGTACAACCCGTGCATACACCCGATAACGGAAAAAATCGCGATAACAGGCAGCGTAACAAAGGGCGTGAGAATAAAGAGCCGCGAGACGAATACCTGGGAGTGATAGAAGGGGAAGGGGTGCTGGAGGTTATGCAGGATGGTTACGGGTTCCTGCGGTCGGCCGACTACAATTACCTTAATTCACCCGACGATATATATGTTTCACCGTCGCAGATAAAGCATTTCGCCTTGAAGCCTGGCGATACGGTGGCCGGACAGATACGCCCGCCGCGCGATGGCGAGAAGTATTTTCCGCTTGTCAGGGTGACCGCCATTAATGGATTGTCGCCCGAGGTCATACGTGACCGGGTGCAGTTCGAGTTCATGACGCCGCTGTTCCCAACCGAAAAATTTACGCTTACCGGCAACGGCCATAACAATTTGTCAACGAGGGTGGTCGACCTGTTTTCGCCGATAGGCAAGGGGCAGCGCGGCCTGATAGTGGCGCAACCTAAGACCGGTAAAACGATGTTGTTGCAGTCGATAGCCAATGCCATTGCCGACAACCATCCCGAGGTTTACCTTATCGTGTTGCTGATAGACGAACGTCCGGAAGAGGTTACCGAAATGGCCCGCCACGTGAAGGGCGAGGTTATCGCCTCGACATTCGACGAGCAGGCCACGCGCCATGTGAAGGTTGCCGAAATGGTTCTTGACAAGGCCAAACGCCTGGTGGAGTGTGGCCACGACGTGGTGATACTGCTCGACTCGATCACACGTCTTGCCAGGGCGTATAATACGGTGCAACCCGCCTCGGGGAAAGTTCTTTCGGGAGGTGTCGACGCCAACGCCCTGCATAAGCCGAAGCGCTTCTTCGGGGCGGCGCGAAATACCGAGGAACGCGGTTCGCTGACTATCATCGCCACGGCTCTTATCGACACCGGGTCGAAGATGGACGAGGTGATATTCGAGGAGTTCAAGGGTACGGGTAACATGGAGTTGCAGCTCGACCGTAAACTGTCGAACAAAAGGGTGTATCCTGCGGTGGATATCCTCGCCTCGGGAACACGGCGCGAAGACCTGCTCATGAGTAAAGAGGTGCTGCAAAAAATATGGGTGCTCCGACGCCACCTCTCAGATATGACCTCGGTGGAAGCGATGGAGGAGATCAAAAAACATATGGAAAACACCCGTAGCAATGAAGAACTACTGGTGACAATGAATAAATAATGGCCGGTTTATCTGTACGGGCTTCAACCGCCGCTTATTAAGAAGGGGCGTTTGAAGCCCGTACAGATAAGATTATCGGTCCGTTCAGTCAATCTTATATGAATGTTCGATGACGCAAAGGGTTAGCTACAGAAGCAAACGCAATTATTACAGGTTAAGGGAGCGGGAACGCCATTTTATATCCACACCCTGGAGCGGAGGGGTAGTGTTGGTGGTTTTTGCTGTTGTTGCGCTAATTTTAGCTAACATTCCCTATACTTCGCATTGGTATCACCAGATTCTGACAACGAAATTCAATGTGGGCTTCGAAGGTTTTATGATCTCGAAGAGTGTTGAGGAGTGGGTCAACGACGGTTTGATGTCGTTGTTCTTTTTTGTCGTTGGTTTGGAGATAAAACGCGAAATTGTGGCGGGGCAACTGTCGAGCCTCCGGCAGGCTTCGCTACCGATAGCCGCGGCTGTAGGAGGGATGGTGGTCCCGGCGTTGATATTTTTTGCCCTGAACCATGGCACGCCGTATTCAGAGGGCTGGGGCATCCCGATGGCTACCGATATTGCTTTTGCGATAGGAGTGTTATCGCTTTTAGGCGACAGGGTGCCGTTGTCGATGAAAATATTCCTTACGGCACTGGCCATTGTCGACGATCTGGGCGCCATATTGGTCATTGCGATCTTCTACACCTCGCAGATAGACTTCATGATGCTGGGATGCGCCGGACTTGTTTTTGCTTTTTTGCTGCTGCTCAACCGTCTCAATGTCTATAAAATGCGCTATTATATGGTGCCGAGTGTGGTGTTGTGGTTGCTGTTCCTGCATTCGGGGGTGCATGCCACGATCTCAGGCGTGTTGATTGCCATGACATTGGCCACTTCACCGCGTTTTACCAAGAAATATTTCATATATAAAACGGGACACCTGCTCGAAGAGTTCAAATTTCACAACCGGGAAAATATCGAAGTCATTTCCAACGGGGAACAACGCGAAGCCCTGGAGTCGATAAGTTATATAGCTTCCGGCACGATCAGCCCTCTGCAACGGCTCGAACATAACCTGCATAATGTGGTCACATTCTTCATAATGCCGATGTTCGCCCTGGTCAATGCCGGTGTCACACTGGGGTCGGTGGACGATCTGCATATATTCTCGAACACCCAGGGGGCGGGCATCTTTCTGGGGCTGGTGGCAGGGAAACCGATAGGGATATTCCTCGTTTCGTGGCTGGCGGTAAAGTTGGGGTGGTCCCTGATGCCGCGAGGCACCACCTGGAGGACACTGCTGGGAGTAGCCTGCCTTGGAGGGATCGGGTTTACGATGTCGATATTTATCGACAATCTCGCCTTTGCCGGAACCGGATTTGTAGATGCCGGTAAAATTGCCGTGTTGATCGCATCGGTAAGCGCCGCGCTTCTGGGAGCACTCGTGCTCAATTTTTCGTCGCGGGGAGCTCACAAATAATACGCCTGATACCCCATCTTATTCCATCCCTGCTTCTCCCAGGTATTCGCGTATGGAGCGGCGGAAATGTTCGATGGTTTCCTCCATCGTTACAAAAGACTTCCCTCCCGAAGCGTTGTGATGGCCGCCACCATCGAAATAGCGGCGGGCGAACAGATTGACATCCACCTCCCCGCGCGAACGTAACGACACGCGGATCGAATTGTGGGTTTCGAGGAACATGGCCGAAACACGGTTACTCTCGATAGCCAGGGGCAGGTTGACAAAACCTTCGCTATCGCCCAACTGGAATTTGAAACGCCGTAATTCGCTCTCTTTGAGTGATATGAATGCCACTCCCAGGTCGGGAATAGTCTCCATTTTCTTGTACAACGCATACCCCATCAGACGCATTCTCCACTCCGAGAAGGTATTATAAACGGAATTGTGTATTGACGGGGGATTTATGCCATGTCCTACGAGGTCTGCTATGGTACGGTACACTTCCGGGGTGAGGTTTCCAAACGAGAAATTGCCCGTGTCGGTCATCATACCCACATATAAAGCCTCGGCGACCTCCCTGTCGATAACATTCTGCCCGAAAGCGTTGACAATTATACGGTAAAGCAGCAATGACGACGACGATGAATCGGGATCGGAAAAAGCAAGGTCGTATATGTCGGGAGGCGCTATATGGTGGTCGATCAATATCTTTTTGGCGTCGGTATTGGCAGCTATTGCTTCACCCAATCCTTCGAGACGCGAAGGTTGGTTGAAGTCTACGCAAAATATCAATCCGGCCTCTCTTATAACTCCCCCCAGAGCTTCGGCTTCGTCCCTGAATACGCGAAGGTTGCCTATCCCCTCCATCCATTGCAGAAAATATGGAAACCTGTTGGGTACTATACATGTAACCTCATGGCCCAGAGAGGCCAATACCTTGCGTAAGGCGAGCGACGTACCTATCGAGTCGCCGTCGGGATTGACATGCGATACGATTGCAATCTTTTTACCTGCTGTGCCGAGTAAGTCTCTGAGCTGAGGTATTTTATCGTTTTCTTCCAATTCTATAAGAGTCTAATCCTGGTGATATGATAGCGCAAGATAGTAAAATAACCCGAATCAAGGACGCCGATCAGCATTAACAAAAGAGTCTGTTCAAATTTAGGTTGTAAATTTGAACAGACTCCGTCAAATTGCAAGTGCCCTTTATCGGACCGGTTACTTTTTGATATTGGGTTCTTCGAGCCCGAAATGCTTTATCCTGTCCTCACGTCGCAACAATAGGGCCAGAACGACCGAAGCTATTCCGAAAAAGGCGAATGTGAGCATCGGCAGTGTATAGTCGTATGCCGTCGCCTCTTTGCCGTCGATGATTATGGTCCCTGTAACACAATATTTGTCGCGTATCCAGCCTATCAGCAGCGGCACTCCCATCAATCCCCAGTTCTGTATCCAGAATATCAATGAGAATGCTGTCCCGAGCATACGGTAAGGTATGATCTTCGACACCGAGGGCCACATTGCCGAAGGTACCAGCGAAAAAGCCACCCCCAGCAACACGATCAATGTTACGGCCTGCCAGAGTTGATTAAGCCCCGGCAGCGAGAACAACAGGTGGACAACGAGCAGCAACACTGCCCCGATTATCATTATCGTGGCTCCGTGTCCTTTACGGTCGTAGATGCTGCCGAAGAACGGTGTCATGAGTATGTTGCCCATAGGCATGAGAGCAGGTATGGCTCCGGCCCACATCGGCGACAGTCCGAATTTCTGCTCCATAAGGCTCACTGCATATTTCAGGAACGGGAAAACAGCCGCGTAGAACAGCAGGCACAATATGGCCAGATACCAGAATCCGCGTATCGACATCACCTTGCCTATATCCGAGAAGCTGAATTTTTCATCCGGATCGGAACTCTCCGCCTGCTTTTTGCCATGTACCCGGCGATCCATCATGATGTAGATCAGGAATGTGAGCAGCCCCACACACAACATCAGCAACCCGAGGCCCATAGGAGCCGACACATTGCCAATGGCTGAGGCAAATGGTTTGGACCCGAAAAGCGCCAGCGCCGTTCCTATACGTCCGGCAGCCACATTCAATCCCAACGCAAGGGCAAGTGAACTCCCGGTAAACCACTGTACCACTATCTTATTGGCCGTAATGCCTATCAGCTCTATGCCGACACCGAAAACCGCAAATCCCAAAGCAGCCCAGAACAGGCTTGCCGACCACGACAGGATATGCCAGCCGAAAATGTTTATCGTCACCATAGCTCCCTGGAAATCGTGCTGCATGCCCCAGTACTGGAGTCCTGCTCCGGTGATCATAAGCCCCACGGCCAACAAACCCGTAATGCGGGGACCGACTTTGTCGAGGATCATTCCCCCGAAGATCAGCATCAACAGGAATACATTGAACCACCCGTAGGCACTCGTGTAGATACTGTATGACGTTCCGTCCCAGCCCAGTTGCTGCTCGCACAATGTCTCCAACGGAGCCATGATGTCCGTTATCAGATAGCCCGTAAGCATCGTGAACGACACGAAAAGCAATACCGTCCAGCGCAGTGCCGGAGAGGCCTGTAGTTTCTTTTGTATAGCTTCTACCATTTAGTGTTTGTTTTATTTTGAGGCCACAAATATAAAAGAGTCTGCCCGAATTTCCTATGAAAATACAGCAAATAGTATTTTAACAGGAAATTTAAACAGACTCCGCTGTGTGTAAACGGTCTTCTTATGTTGACAAAACCTAATTTTCGGCCGGGGAGAACCGTTTCAGGATCTTGTAAGCCTCCTTTATGCCCAACTCGCCGGCCTTGCTGACATCGAGGCATCCCTTGCGCGTATCCTTAAGGTATATCTGCACCAGCCCGCGGTTGAAATAAGCTTCGGCAAAGTTGGGATTCAGCTTTATGGCCATGGTGTAATCGTCGAAGGCCTCGGGCAGATTCCCGGAAAGGGCCTGCAGGTTGCCGCGGTTGTAATAGGCGTGTGCAAATTCGGGATACAGTTTAATGGCCTTGTTGAGGTCGGCAATAGCCTCGTCGTAGTTGTATATACGCGACGATGAATTTTTCAGCCTGTTCACCGGATCGCTTTCGAGGGTTATACGCTGGTAGCTGTTGTCGATAGACGAAATGAAATCTATCATCTCGCTGCGCGTCGTACTGCGGTTGAGATACAGGAACGGATTTGTCGGATTCTGCTCTATGGCCGCCGTGTAGCTGTTGACCGAATTGGTGTACTGCTTGATAAGCGACTGCGTCACACCTTTCATAAAGAGCGGCTTCCAACTCAAACCGTCGCTACGCAGTGCCTCTGTCAGCCGCTGATCCTCGGCTACGAGCGAGTCGGGTTCCAGGTCGCTCGCGCGGTTCAAAAGGCGCAGGTATCTCTCTCCCATTTCGGTCCTGAAATCCTCTATGCGTTGCGAATAGTAGCGTTGCGGGTCGATCACCACTACCGAATCGGGACGAGCCAATGTGAATTTGAACAGCGGCAACATAGTGATGTTGTCGGTCTGCGAGGTTATCCTTTCGAATTGGCTCCCCGCGGTTTTGCTGTCGAAAGCGATTAGTTGGTTGAACCGGCGCGAGGTGTCGGCGTAGATCGAGAAAGTGCTGTCGGAAAGCTTCGACCGGTATTCCGATATTTTGCGTTCGGCTATATTGCGGTCCCGTTTGGCGCCGGAGGCATCCCTTAACAGGTTGCGTATTTTCGAGCGATTCAGATAAGCGTTCGCAAAGTCGGGGTAAAGCTCTATGGCCTTCGTGTAATCCCGCTCGGCATTGGCAAGGTCGCCGAGTTGGGTGTAGAGTATCGCCCGGTTGAAATATACCAGCACATTGTTGGGGCTGTAGAATATCACCTGGTCGTAGTCGTCCAGCGCACGGTTGTAATCGCCTATCTGCGTGCGCAATATCGCACGGTTGAAATATGTCACCGAACTTGTGGAGTCGAGTTGCAGCACCCGGTCGAAGTCCGCAAGCGACATCATGGGCTTGTTGAGGCTCGAATAGACCAGTGCACGGTTGAAGAACGACGGGATATAGGTCGAGTCGCAACTTATGGCCTTGTTGAAATCGTCGAGCGCTTCATTGTATTTATGTTGCGACAGCAATAACGTGCCCCGCCGGTTGTAACCGTTGGGACTCTCGCGGTTGGTCTTGATGCCCAGGTTGAAGTCCTCGTATGCCCGCAGGGTGTCCTTCTTGCCGAGATAACACATCCCGCGATTTATGTAAGCGTCGGGGAATTTATTCTCCTGCCGGATGAACTGGTTGAAATCCTCGATTCCCTTCTCGAACTGCTGGCTTAGAAGGTAAGTCACCCCGCGGCTGTAATAGGGACCCGGAAGGTCGGGACGCAACTCTATGGCTTCCTGGAAATCCTTTAGCGCGTCGTTGTAATTACCCATCTGGGTGCGCACGATGCCGCGGTATTGGTAGGCTGTGGTGAAAACCGGGTTTTTATCTATCGCCATCGAAAAATCCGATTCGGCCCCCAGCAGATCGTCGAGGTTGTATTTGGCGATGCCCCTCCAGAAGTAGCCCTCATGGGCGTTGGGGTCGACTTTCAGCAAAATATTTAGCGTTTCTACAGCATCCTCGTATTTGCTGTCGATGAGTTGTACACGTCCGACGTAATAGAAATAATACTTATTCAACTGTGCTGCCGACCGTTCCGGCAAGACAAGGGAAGCTAAAAATACCAATGCTGCAACAAAACCGCGCATATTACTCCGATTTGAACCGCTAATATACTACAAACTCCCGGGTTTTGAAATTATTGCCATGTGCCATAAAAATAGTTATCAACACGCATCCGGTGCGTATAACGCTAACAAACAGAAATATACGTATGCATCTTTGTTTTTGATGTTTATAAATAGTTTTGAAAATTTGTACAGGAGAGGCGCCTGCCATCAAAAAAAGTCGTATTTTTGAGGGCAAATAGTGCGCAAAACGAAAGCAGTGATTTTTGTAATGAAAAAAGTGGATGTAGTATTGGGCCTGCAATGGGGCGATGAGGGTAAAGGCAAGGTTGTCGATGTGCTTACTCCCGGTTACCGTGTTGTCGCAAGGTTTCAGGGAGGGCCCAACGCAGGCCATTCGCTCCATTTCGGAGAGGAGAGCTATGTTTTGCACACGGTCCCTTCGGGGATATTCCGCGACGGAACGGTGAATATAATAGGCAACGGAGTGGTTATCGACCCGGTGACGCTTGCCTGCGAAGTGGCGGAACTCGAAGCGGCAGGGATAGATGTGGTTTCGAAGCTTAAGATATCGAAAAAGGCCCATCTTATCCTGCCCACGCACCGCATATTGGATGCGGCGAGTGAGGCGGCTAAAGGAGCCGAGAAAATTGGTTCGACATTGAAGGGTATCGGGCCTGCGTATATGGACAAAACTGGACGTAACGGTCTCAGGGTCGGGGATGTGTTGTCGCCTGCATTCATCGGCCGGTATGAAAAATTAAGAACCAAGCATATCGAAATGCTGGGCCATTACGATTTTTCGTACGACATATCGGTCTATGAGCAGGAGTGGTTTGCGGGGATAGAGTCGTTACGCCGTTTCGATATAGTCGAAAGCGAGCATCTGGTAAACGACTATATCGGAAGCGGCGAGGCTATATTGGCTGAAGGAGCCCAGGGGTCGTTGCTGGATGTCGATTTCGGGACTTATCCGTATGTCACATCATCGAATACCATATGTGCCGGCGTGTGTACCGGATTGGGTGTCGCCCCGGCTAAGATAGGGGAAGTGTATGGAATTTTTAAAGCATACTGCACGCGGGTTGGCGGCGGTCCGTTCCCTACCGAACTATTTGATGCTGTGGGGGAGGAATTGCGTGTGACTGGCAAGGAATTTGGTTCTACCACCGGAAGGCCAAGGCGTTGCGGATGGCTCGACATGGTGGCGTTGAAATATTCGGTTATGATCAATGGGGTCACATCGCTGATAATGATGAAGGGCGATGTGATGAATGGTCTCGACAAGATCAAAGTTGCTGTGGCTTATGATGTGGACGGGGGGCGCACGACCCGGTTCCCGTATGAAACCAATGAAAGTATTGTGCCTGTTTACCGTGAATTCGAAGGTTGGAAGTGCGATCTTAGCCAGGTGCGCGAGTATGATGATTTCCCGGAAGCCTTCAAACGTTATGTCGAATTTATCGAGGATGAATGCGGGGTGCCGGTGAAGATCATTTCGGTGGGTCCCGACCGCGACGAGACGATTGTGAGATGATAATACGGGGGCATGATGGCGTAATAGCATAGATCAGGTAGAGTGAGGCGGTCGAAGATACTGAACCGGTTGAACCGGGGATTGTGGCCGTAAGTGATGAAAAGACAATGACGAACCAATTAAAAATCGTAAATTTATGAAAACAACAAAAATTGCAGTTGTAGCAATGATGGCTTCGGCCATTCTGATGTCGGGTTGCGGATCGACCAGCGGTGGCGGTATGAGCAACACGGGTAAAGGTGCTTTGATCGGAACAGGAGCAGGTGCCGCGGTGGGTGCAGGCGTGGGTGCTTTGGCCGGCGGCGGCAAGGGTGCTGCGATAGGTGCTGCGATAGGTGCTGCCGTGGGTGCCGGTTCGGGCGCTTTGATCGGTAAGAAGATGGACAAACAGAAAGCCGAACTTGAAAAGATGCAGAACGCCAAGGTGGAGACAACTACCGATGCCAACGGCTTGCAGGCCATTAAAGTTACTTTTGAAGGCGGTATCCTGTTCGCTACGGGCAAGAGCGACCTGAGCGCAACGGCAAAGACCAATCTCAACCAGTTTGCGGCTTCATTAAAGGCCAATCCCGATACCGATATCACGGTCCAGGGCCACACCGACAACACCGGTTCGCGTCAGATCAACGAAAAACTCTCGTTGCAGCGTGCCCAGTCTGTTTACAACTACCTTAACGCTCAGGGCGTAGCCGGCACGCGTATGTCTGCCCAGGGTTTTGCCAGCGACTTCCCGGTGGCCGACAACTCTACTGCAGCAGGCCAGGCTCAGAACCGCCGCGTCGAGGTTTATATCACTGCCAACAAAGATATGATCGACAAGGCCAACGCCGGAACGCTCAAATAGGTCGTCTCGCCAACAGGCTATGCAAAGAAGGTGTCTCATCGAGACACCTTCTTTTTATTGGACTCCCCGAAGAAAAATCTCAAATACGCGATTCTCGGAGGGTCAGATTTCGTTTTGAGACATTTTTTTGTTTATGGTGGCTTTGGTTGATGCCGTGCGATTCGTATCCGGCACTCTTTTGTGTCCTGCCTGCTGAAATACAGACCCGAGACGTTTCAGAAAAAATTGTGAAACCGGAAGCCGGAAAGAGCGCTTAACGCACGCATAACGGCCGGCATCTAACCTCATGGATGAGCCTAAATATCTGTGTAACATTTTGTTCCCATCACGTCGGCCCGTTTATGGCCCACGCTTCACAAACGGCCTGAGGCTGCCCGGTGTCGGGCAGCCTCAGGCCGTTTACAGTCGCAACGGATATCCGCCGCAAAGAACTGTCTTAACTTTTGGTACGAGAGTCTATTTGCCGAAACGATCCTCTACCGTTTTCCAGTCGACGCGCTCCCAGACCTTGGAAACGAAATCGGGACGGCGGTTGCGATAATCTATATAATAGGCATGTTCCCAAACGTCGATGTTTAACAACGGCGTAAGTCCCTGTGTCATGGGATTGGCGGCGTTGGAAGTAGCCACCACCGACAACTTTCCTGCTTTGTCTTTCACCAGCCATGCCCAGCCCGATCCAAACTGGCCGACGGCAGCCTTGCTCATCTGCTCCTTGAAAGCGTCGAACGATCCGAAATCACGTGTGATCGCATCGGCCAGTGCCCCCGTGGGAGCAGCCTTAGGATTGGGAGAAAGAGAGAAAAAGAAAAACGTGTGGTTCCAAACCTGTGCCGCATTGTTGAAGATGGGGCCGTCGGCCGTCAGGATGATCTCTTCGAGCGTTGCATTTTCGAACTTGGTCCCGGGAATCAGGTTATTGAGATTGTTGACATAAGCTGCATGATGCTTTGTGTAGTGGTATGTCATGGTTTCTTCGCTGATTTGCGGTGCAAGCGCGCCCAATGCATAAGGCAGCTCGGGCAATTTGTGTGTTGTAGGAGTTGTCATAAAAAGAAGATTAAGGATAATTAATAGTGTTGTCATGGTATGCAAATTTAACTTTGTTAGAGCGCTTTAAGAAACTGTTTAAAAATATTACCGAAATTATTTTTCATATATTTCCGGTAGTGTTTTTCGCCGGTATGAAGCTGCATATCGGGAATATGGCGCAAATACCGGCGGAAAATAATAACGGGAAAATGTGGAAAAGAACGAGAGAAATATATTTAAACAGTTTATAAGTAATTTCAAACAATTAATGATACATTTTATTCAGCCTTTTTCGGGCATCTTTTCCCGCCGTCAATGCTAAGAAACCGTTTAAAAATATTAATATCGTGCTTTTCTTCTCTTTGCCGCGCTTTTTCCCGGTGTAATTCGTTAAATAGGAGTCACTATTCGCCTCATTATACCGTGAAAAATCATCGGCAAACAGATAGAAAATAACTTCGGTAATATTCTCAAACAGTTTCTAAATTTGCCACCGGCAAACCTGCACTTACCGCCGAAAAATCTGCTCCGCAAACGCCTCGAAAAAATGTACCATTAATTATTATCAATCACTTAATATAAAACGCAGGCAAATTCCGTACCATATAATTTCCCCGCTGAAAATTATAAAGACTCTATGCAACACAACGATATTAAGGACCTGTGATGACCCTATTTGTTCGACAATAACGTCAGGTTGCACAGTTTGTACAGTATTCTTGCCCCCACATTCGCATCCCATTCGTTGTCGACGCTTGGTGACACCTCGCAAAGGTCGAATCCTACGATCTTCCGTCCCGAGGCCACGACGGTCTGCAACAGATACACGGCTTCGTCGTACGACAACCCGCCAGGGACAGGTGTTCCCGTGTTGGGGCAGTTTTCAGGGGACAAAGCGTCGATATCGAAACTGATGTAGACCTTCCGGGGCAATGCCGCCACCATAGTTTCGCATTGTGTCTTCCATGTTGTGCCGGCAAATCGCTCTGCGGCTAACTGCCATCCGAAGAATGTTTCGAGCTTGGGATGGGTCTCGATCAGCTCCATCTCTTTCTCGCATAGGTCGCGTACGCCGGCCTGTACTATCTTTGTCACGCCGTCGACCTCTTTCAGTACATTGTACATTATCGAGGCATGGGAATACGTGAAACCCTCGTATGCTTCGCGCAGGTCGGCATGGGCATCGAGATGCAGTATCCCTATTTCGCCCTCATGTTCGGCTACGGCCCGTATCAGCGAGAGCGGGGTACTGTGGTCGCCACCGACGAGCCCGACGGATTTTCCCTCTGTGAGCCATTGTTTGGCTTCGCCGTAGAGATATTCGTTGACCCATGCCGAAGCTTCATTGATCCGTGCCGTACGGCGTTTTATGTGGTCGTCAGCGGGATGGCCTCCCGATTCGATATGGGATATGACCTTGCGTGCGTCGGAACGTAACATTGCGCTGTGGTCCTGCACCGAATAATTGATCCCCACGGTGCCTATGCCGTGCCGCCACCCCTCGGGATAGTCCGGATCGTAGAAATCTATCTGTGTCGAGGCGCCTATGATCGCATCGGGGGCCGACGCCGCTCCTGCGCCGTACGAGGAGGTGACATCCCATGGAGCAGAGATCAACACCAACGCCGACTCTTGCGCCGTTACCGGGAATCCGAAATAATTGCCGTTGTCCACTGCCGCCTCATTGGGATCGAAATATTGGTCCATTGCTTTTGTTTTTTACAAAACTATATAAAGTCGGCCTAATGGCCAAATGGCGAAATGAGAAGAGGAGTGTAAGAAACTGTAGAATAAATTATGGTAATAACATACAACTTTACAGTAAATGAAAAACGACGAAAAAATACGCAGACGACAGCCCGACCTCTCTGACTCTGATTTTAAATTCGGAGGATATAGAGACCTCACGCCAGAAGAAATAAAAGCCATTTCCGAGCAACCACGAACTGAATTGACCGTCGATGTAACACCTGCTCAAAAGATGGAGGCTATGAAGATGGTTATAGAGATGGAAAAGGTACGCCCCAAAATGGTGCCCTATATTAAAGTGGATGATTTATGGGAAGAAGCTAAACAGATATTGAACATTATCTATACTTAGCCCTTTGTTCCTCAATGTATTCTTTGGACTCTTTGGCAGGGAGTCTTCCTCCATCTTTCGCTATGACCACACATCCATTTCCGTTTGGCTCAACATAATCAATGTTGTCAGGATGGATGTACCAGCAGCTTGATGGGGTGATACCATCAGGCGCAGGATAAGTAAGTTGAATTTCAGGTTCGGGACAGTTTTCTTCTATCTGGTTATTTTTATTCATAACTCACTAATTTTGAACAAGATACAAAATTTGTAGATACCGTGTGAATAACTCACTACAAAAGCTATTTCAAACTACTATAACAATGTTTACAATGCCAGTTAAAATTTACCGCTATGATAGGAAAAGAATACAACTCCATTCTGGAGGTGCAGGAGGCATTCCGCGAGCGGGATAGCTGCCTCGAATACCTCGAAGAAGCACGATGGGAGGGCAATGTAATCTCTCCTTTCGACTGCACGTCAAAGGTATATAGATGTAAGGGGCATCGCTTCTACTGCAAGAATACCGGAAAGTATTTCAACGCTTTAACCGGGACGTTCCTTGAAAACACGAAAGTCTCGCTGACAAAATGGATGGTAGCCGTATGGCTGTTAAGTTCCTGCAAGAAAGGAATATCATCGTACCAGTTGGCGCGAACGCTCGGAGTTACCCAGAAGACAGCGTGGTTTATGCTACATCGCCTACGGGTTTGTTGTGCTGATACAGAAACGGTGCTGGATGGTGAAGTCGAGATGGACGAGACCTTTGTCGGCGGCAAGAATAAAAACCGCCATAAGGACAAAAAAGTCCCGGTCTGCCGAGGTAGAGCGCACGTCGATAAGACCCCAGTTCTCGGAATGGTGCAGCGCGGTGGAAAACTGGTCGCGCAGGTTATGCCAGACACAAGCCAGCGGAGCATCACCCCGATTGTATTACGGCGGGTTAATCGAGGCGCAACGGTCTACACGGACGAATGGCAGGGATATGACAAAGTGGATAAGCTGTACCGCCGCGAGTTCGTAGACCACAGCCGGAAACAATACGCGAACGGCAACGTCACGACCAACCGCATTGAGGGCTTCTGGGGCATCCTGAAGCGCGGCATCATAGGTGTCTACCAGATGGCAAGCCGAAAACACTTGCAGAGATATGTAGACGAGTTCGTGTGGAGGTACAACACCAGAGAGGCGACGCAAGGGCAGCGATTTTCAATGTTTTTCGCTAACTTTGACAGGCGACTACGATTTAAAGACTTGTGCTATGGATAAAGAGCAGGAAAAATTCGACCCCACAAAACCGAAGCCCCGTAAGAAAACGGAGTTCGACAAGATGTGGGAGAAGATATTTAAGGAGGCCGAAAAACCCCACAAAGAAAAAGCCGCCCCAAAAAAGAGCGGCAAGAAGTAGAGATTACTGCCTCTGCTTTTCTTTCCTGATTTCCCTTTGTCTTTTCCTCCTCTGATAGTCCCTACTGTTCGTGATGCCGAAATATAAAGCACCACCCAGAAATACCACTGCGACAAACGCAACAAGCGGCCATATCCAATTAACAACAGCCGTAGTGATAATTCCGAGTGCCACCAATAGCGATGGAGCAAGGATGACAATGAGGATGATGAGTAAAATTACGATTAGTGCTCTCATAGTGCAAAATTTCAGTTAGATGTTTTGCCAACCATCATTTTGCACGTTTGAAAAGAACGTGGGCAACACCTGCCGGTAGAGAGGTACGACCAAGCACCTTGACACCAAACAGACGAAGCCCACGTCAGGACGTGAGCGTTCTGTCTACTGTTTGTGGTGTCGGTAAAATTGGTCGTTTTCTCTACCCAAAACAATAGCTGACGCTATAATATTTACTGCAAAGTTATGAAACTTTGCTGATAATCACACCAACTGTAAACTTGTATATTAATACCTAAATTATTTACCTCTTTCATTTTTTGAGGGGAGGTTCGCGGTGATCAGACAGGATTTTTATCGGAACGTTGGGCTATAAATGCCGAAGGCGTTATACCGGCCTCTTTCTTGAAACATGAACTGAAATACCGGGCGTCGGAAAACCCCACTTTCATAGCCACTTCTGTTACGCTATATGCCTTGTCTTCAAATAATTGCATAGCACGTTTTATCCTCACCCCACGTAGAAATTCCACCGGGGAATGGTTCGTAAGGCGTCGTATCTTGCGGTAGAGCATCGACCCGCTGAGATTCATACTCGCGGCAAAAGCGTCCACGTTGAATGACTCGTTTGCCATATTCTTCTCTATCACCTCCATTGCCCGGGCAAGGAAACGTTCGTCCGACGAGATGGCTTTCACGTGCCGCGGGTTGATTATCATATCCATCTTGGCGCGTTCTTTTACCGTCTCTCGTGATTGCAGCATCATGCCTATCCTCATCTTCAGGTATTTCACATCGAACGGTTTTGTCAGGTAGGCGTCCGCGCCGCTCCGGTATCCGTTCTGTTTGTCCTCTTCGAGCGACATGGTCGATAGTATCATTACCGGCACATGGCGTATCTCACTCTCCGATTTTATATGTCTGCAAAGGTCGAACCCGGCCAGGTCATTCCCGAAAATAACCTCGGTAATGACCATCGCCGGTTTGTGGCGGGCCATCTCCGCCGCCACATCCCCGGGAGAGTCGAATACCGTGACCCGATAGTCGCCCGAAAGCATTTTTTTCAAAAATTTCCCCGTCTCCGCATCTTCGTCCACAAGGAAAATGTCGGGTAACGACACTCCGCGCCGTATCGCAGGCGTGGGTTCTTGCAGTGTTTCGATGTAATTGTCGGCGTATTGCAGGCGGATGTTGCTTATCTCTGATTTTTTTATCGTCCGTCCGCTGAAATGAGAATTGCCCAGCAGCAGGCTGAATATGAACACCCGTCCGCCGCCCGTATTGTCGCGGACAGTTATCTGTCCGTGGTGGAGCAAGACAAGGTCCTTAACCAGAGAGAGTGCTATGTCGGAGTGGAAAATGCTCTCCTCCCGCTTTCGCAGGGCGCCGCTACCGGGAGCCGCAGCCATTATTCCGGGGTTTCCGCCCTGTCCGGCACCGGTGCCTGAGATAGTAACCCTAAGTCTGTAATCGGCACTATCCAGCTCGCAATATAATCCGACCCCGCCTCCTTCGGGTGTAGTCCTGAAGACTTCCGACAACAGATTGAACATTATCATCTCCAGTTTCTCCGGATCGAATACCAAAACGACCGATGCTATTGCCGGATTGAATGAGAAGCGGATGCCTTTCGCCGCGGCCAGATCGCAGAACGATTCATAGATGCTTTTCAGGAAGGCCACTATGTCTGTTTCCACCAGTTCGAGACTCGCCCCCTTTGTTCCTATCCTGCGGAATTCCGTCAACTGGGCCGCCAGTCGGTATATGCGTTTTGTGCTGCGCTGCATGACTTTTAGCATTGCCGCCACCTCGTCGGCCTTCATCGACTGGAAATTCTCGACAAGTTCATCCAATGGCGCCTGTAATAGTGACAAAGGAGTTTTGAGCCCATTGGAGATATTCGCATACAGGCCCCGTTGCCAACGGTTTATCTCTTTTTGGGTCCTGAACCTCGACCACAGGTGCCACATGCGGACTCCTATGGCGGCCAGCCCGGCCAAAAGCATAGCAAAGATCATATAACTCCACCACGTCTGCCACCAGGGAGGCAGTATGTTTACCGTCATCGTGCGCATATTGTCGAGCCAAACCCCCGAATGGTTCGTGCTGCGTACCTTGAACGTATAGGTCCCCGCCGGAAGGTTGGTATACGACACATAACGCCTGTCACTGCCGGTGTATATCCAGTTGCGGTCGGCCCCTTCGAGCATGTAGGCATATTCGATATGGTCGGAGCGGTCGAATGACAGCACCGAGAAATCGAACGAAAAATTGTTGTCGCGATGCGTTAGCGTCACTTCATCCACATAGTTGGGATCGAGCGGAAGGATCTCAGATCCTATGGCTACAGGAGTGTTGCGTACCGAAAAATTGGAGATGAATACCCTGAGCGATGCAGTGTCGCGTTTTATCTCCGAGGGATTGAAATAAGTGAGCCCGTTTATGCCGCCCATAAAAATGTACCCCCCGGGGGCGTACGACGAGTTAAAAACATACCCTTTCCGTGTGAAATTGCCTTCGTATAGTTCATGGAACTGAAAACTGCCGCTGATGACCCCGTATTTACAGACTCCTTCAGGAGTCGATAACCACAGGTTTCCCGAGTCGTCGCCGGTGATCCCGCAGAAATAACGCTGCCGGGCGCCCCCTCCAGGAACAACCTCCACAAATCGCCCGTCGTCGGGATTGAACCTGAACAGTCCCGCGGAGGTGGCAACCCACACGGTCTTGTACGAGTCCTGGAAAATGCTTGTAACCGAACCTTTCCCCCGTTGCGGCTCGGGTTGGCCGTTGAGTTCGAAACGGTCTGCTTTTACTATTTTAGTGAACGACGAATCGGTCTCTATGCGGAACACCTCGCAGAGTTCGTTGCCTGCCCATATGACTCCCCGGTCGTCGAATATAAGGGCCTTGCAGTTGTTCAACGGTCGTACGGGACCCTCCACCCGGAGACGTTGCATCACGCCTGTATGCCTGCTGTAAAGCACCACACCTCCCGACTCGAAACCCACGGCGATGTTGCCCGCTGCATCGCGTTGCATGGCTCTTATGAAGTTGCATGAATCCACAGCCGGCAATATCTCCGGGCGCTCGAAATAACGGTTTGTCACCGGATCGAAAAATGTCAACCTCCCTTTTGTCCCCAGCCACAGTTTACCGTCGCCATCCTCTATGATACACTGTATTTTATTGTCCTGGATGGAGTTGACCGATGAGCGGCGGTCAAAGAAATGTGAAACGGAATATTTGCCTGCGGCGATGTCGCTGAATGTCACTTTGTCGAGCCCGGCGGCAGTGGCGACCCACAAAGTCCCCGAGGCATCGACATAAGTTCCGGAAACTGTGTTGTGCGCCA
This sequence comes from Rikenellaceae bacterium, assembly GCA_031552535.1. Lineage (GTDB taxonomy): Bacteria > Bacteroidota > Bacteroidia > Bacteroidales > Rikenellaceae > JAVBMJ01. The sequence goes on along the minus strand of JAVBMJ010000025.1, from coordinate 43,280 downwards.
ACGAAGCATGATCGCCGGCATAACTTCTTATGTTATGGAAAGGATGTCCGGGATCGTCGTTTACTTCGAAAAGCCCGTCTTTGGTGCCTATCCACACAATACCCCTCGTATCTTCGAAAAAAAGATTGGGCGTGTTGCTCAAATCGTCGTTCTGGCTGCTCATCGAGCCCGCTTCATGCGAAATTACTTCACCTGTCACGTTGCGCCGCAGTTTCACGTACCCCCTTCCCCGCCGGCCCAGCCAGGTGTTGCCACGACTGTCGTGGAAGACCGCCGATATCTCGACATCGCCTATGTCGTAAAGCGTCTTCCCTTCGGTCAACGGCAAGCGTAAGGCTTTCAGGCGGTCGCGGTTCCATATCCAGATAATGTCGTAGCGGTCTATGGACAGCCTTTGCGTGAAGTCGCCTTTGAGGAGCGTGTCGATAGATATGGTCGTGGCTTTGTTGAACGAATCGCAATTCAGAACGCCTCCGGGAGAGGAGATTCTTATTACTTTGCCGCGTATCGCCACATAAAGGTTGCGGTGGCTGTCGGAAGCCATCGATGTGACCCTGTTGCCACGGTTCGGCGTGTCCCGGAATGCCAGCAACTCGTTGTGACGCAGTGTGTCGGCCGACAGGGCGAATATCCCTTTGCCGCTTATGTTGAGATATATAACTCCGCCGGCTCCCGCTACTATTGAGTTGACGTGCATAGAACGGAACCGTTCCACCTCGTGCATCTTATGGGTTTTGACATTGAATCTGAAAAGTCCTTTTGCTGTGCCGATCCATATCAGGCTGTCGGTGGCCAGAGAAGAGAGGCATGTGTTGTCGTCGGCGAATAGTTTTCGGTTGACTTCGGGATTGGGATAAATATACGACATCCCATCGAATTTCACCAGTTCGTCGTCCGACGTCAGCCACAGAAATCCCAGGCCGTCACCGCATAATGTGGTGATATTGTTGTTCATCAGCGGATCCCCGGACGAAGGCCTGCGGAAGTCTGCCACGCCTTGCGAAAAGGCTGTCCAGGCGGTCAGCCAAAGCAATGAAGGTATGGCAAAAAACATGAATTGAACCCTGTTTTTCATAAGCGTCCCCATTTAATGCAAATGTAGGAATAAGCATTTATAAAACAATACTATAGAATATTTGTATGCACGATTTACCGCATCTATATGCGTGAAACGCAAACCTGTGGATGTTGAAAAATCATGAATTTTACTCTTTTTTTCACGATTTCCGGGACAATGGTGATGATTTTTCGGACAACCTTTGTATCGATCCTGAAAACCACCCATGTGGCATATGTCGACGCCCCTGCATTAGATAATGTCAAAACCCAAATCCACCGCATTATGTTGACACGTTTTGAGAAATATTCACGCCGTTTCAAAGCCGCTCCGGCAGCCGTGGCTGCGGCTTTGTCGGCGTTCCCGGCAATTGCGCAGTCGCACGATCCGGCAAGGCCCAACCTGCTTTGGATCATAGCCGAGGATATGACCTATAACGATCTGGGTTGCTATGGCAATCCCGACGTTCGTACTCCCAACATAGATAACTTCGCCGGGGAGTCGGTCCGTTACACCAATGCATTCACCACCGGGGCGGTGAGTTCTGCAACGCGGTCGGGACTGATAACCGGCATGTACCAGACTTCGATAGGCGCCCACAACCACCGCACACCGCAGGAAGACAAAAAGCCGTTGCCCGACGGGGTGCTGCCCATAACCTATGCCATCCGTAGTGCCGGCTATCTCACCGTATTGTGTGCCCACGAAAACCTTAAGTGGGGGAAGAATAATCCGGGGCCCTGGGGTAGCGGAAAGACCGATTTTAACTTTAAGTTTCCCGAAAAGGATATCTTCGATGCCCATAATTGGAGCGAAGCCAAACCTGGACAGCCTTTCTTTGCCCACCTGACACTTCTGGCCTCCCACCGGGGAGCTCATTGGCGTGAGGGAGAGGCGCGCGAGGGGGGACTATGCCCTGATTCGATAACGACGATAGCTCCCTATTATCCTGTTAACGATGTAAGCCGTAACGACTACGCCGCTTATTACGATGCCATACAGTGGCTCGACCGCAGTTTCGGCGAGATCATCGCCAGACTGGAGCGTGAGGGTATTCTCGACAATACGATTATCGTTTTCATGAGCGACCACGGCAGGCCGATGCCGCGTGACAAACAGTTCTGCTGGGATGGAGGAATCCATGTGCCGTTGATGGTGCGTTATCCCGACGGACGCCACGCAGGTACGGTCAACGACAAGCTTGTGAGTTCGATCGATGTTTCGGCACAGATGATACAATGGTCGGGGGCCGGAATCCCCGGCTATGTGCAGGGGGTGCCGTTTGCCGACCCGAAAACTCCCGACCGCAGATATACGGTGTCGGCCCGCGACCGTTGCGACGAGACGGTACACCGCATACGCGCCATTCACACGAAAGATTACCTCTATATACGGAATTTCGACCCTGAGGTCCCTTACACGGCTCAGAATCGTTACAAGGATACGCGCTATCCCATCCTGCGCAATATGCGCGAGTTGTATGCCGCAGGGGAACTTCCGGCGAATTGCATGCCATTTTTCGCCGCGCGCAAACCGGCGGAGCAGCTCTATGACATGCACAAAGACCCATTCAATCTCCACGACCTGGCTTCGGATCCGGCGATGGCAAAAGTATTGGAGCAGATGCGCGGATACCTCGACGAGTGGCTTTCGCACTACCCTGATATGGGCCGTTACCCCGAATCGGGGGAGACTATGAGCAGGATTATGGAAGACCGTGTGAAACAGTATGGTTATTAACAGCTTATCCGTGTATTCAGAGAACGATTCTACGAGCCGTGATTTTTTATTATGAGCACAGCCCATGACTGAGCCGGTAACTTCGGCATATGGCGGAAATATGCGGCGTGCAATCCAAGGCCAGGAATAAAACTTATATAACCCTAACGAAAATGAAGACTCTCTCCATTGCCACCCTGCCGGCGGCACTCGTAACGTTTCCGGTGTTCGTCCGGGCCGCTGCACCGGAAATCCCCGACCTGAACAGGGAGAGGCCCAATATAATCTATATCCTTGCCGACGATATGGGGTATGGCGACCTAAGTTGTTACGGGCAACGCCATTTCCCGACCCCGAACATCGACCGCCTGGCCTCCGAAGGTATGCTTTTCACGTCGCATTATGCCGGTTCGGCGCTCTCCGCCCCGTCGCGGTGCGCTCTGATGACGGGTATGCACACGGGTCATGGCCGTATCAGGGCCAACTTTTCGGGCGACGACCAAAGGGTGTGCCTGCGGGCCGAAGACACCACTATTCCCGAGTTGCTGAAAAAAGCCGGATACAGCACCGCTATGTTCGGAAAATGGGGGTTGGGAGAACTCGAAACCGAGGGCACCCCGACACGCAAGGGGTTCGATGAATTTTTCGGCTATATAAACCAGAAGCACGCCCATTTCTACTACTACCCTTACCTGCAGCACAACGAACAGCAGTTCGACATACCAGAAAACAGCAATGGCGCACGGGGTAAATACACTTTCGACCTGATTCATCAAAAGGCTAAGGAATATATCGAGTCCGCGGCAAAGGGTGGACGTCCCTTCTTCGCATGCCTCACATACACTATCCCGCATTCGGAACTCGATGTGCCGGACGACGACCTCGATAAATTCGCGGGCCGTTTCGACGAGACGCCATATCCCGGATCAGCCTCGAAAGGCTACCGTCCACAGCCAACCCCGAAAGCGGCGTTTGCGGCCATGATCACCCGTCTGGACCGTAGCGTAGGCGAGATAATGGAGATGCTTCGAAAGTTGGGTATAGATCGTAACACGCTGGTGATATTTACCAGCGACAACGGACCGCACGGGGAGGGTGGGGCCGATCCGCTATTCTTCAACAGCAACGGGGGATTGCGCGGGATAAAACGCGACCTCTACGAAGGCGGCATACGCGAGCCGATGATAGTGCGCTGGCCCTCAGTGGTTGAGGCCGGTAGCCGCACGGATCATGTTTCGGCCTTCTGGGATGTGATGCCCACACTTTGCGAAGCTGCCGGGGCCGAAATTCCCGCGGGTATAGACGGCGAGTCATTCTTCCCGGTGCTGAATGGAGATCCTTCGCCGGTTGCAAACGACAGGGTGTTCTACTGGGAGTTGGGCGAAAAAAGCGTTTTCAAACAAGCCGTACGAATGGGCAACTACAAAGCTGTACGTTACGGGCTGACGCGGCCCATAGAGATATACGATCTTGCCGTTGACCGTGCCGAAGAGAACGATATAGCCGCATGGCGTCCCGACCTTTTGGCAAAGGCGATGGACTATTTCTCTTCGTTGCGCGTCGACGATCCGAATTTCCCGATGCAGGATTTCCAGAAGCGCGGCAAGGGCAAGGCGTTCGATCCAGACGACGAGCGGTAGCAATGGCCGTTACATCTTCACGAAAAAATGCAATGGGTAAAGCATACGGAACGAAAATATGAAAGACAGCAGACCGGATAATATGGCATTGAAACTTGCGGGAGCCTCGTTGCTGGCAGCGTGGTTTGGTGTGGCCAAGGCTGCGGAAGCGGTACGGCGCCCCAATCTGCTGTTTATATGTGCCGACCAGATGAAGGATGCCGTACTGGAAGTTTACGGCAACCGCATGGTCATAATGCCAAATCTCAACGCTTTAGCCCGGGAAAGCGTGGTGTTCCTGAACTCATATGTGGTGCAACCCGTGTCGACGCCTTCGCGCGGGACGATGCTTACAGGGACCTACCCGCATTGCCATGGCGCCGTGCAGAACAACATGCCGCTCGATCCTTCGGCACGTTGCCTGCCCGAGCTTATAGACGGTGGCTATGCCACTGGCTATTTCGGGAAGTGGCATCTGGGTGACGAGATATTTCCCCAGCACGGTTTCGCGGAGTTCGACTCGGTCGAGGATCAGTATTACTATTTTTATAGTGAAGCCAAAAACCGCGGAGCGCGCTCGGGATACCACAAGTATCTTGTATTGAAAGGGTACACCCCCGACGGGAATGATGAAAATATTTTTTCGAGGAAGTTTGTTACAACTCTGCCTTACTGCGACGGCAAACCTTCATATCTGGCGTCGAAGGCAGTGGATTTCATGGCGCGCCATTGTGATGATCCGTTCATACTGTATGTCAGTTATCTCGAACCCCACTCTCCGTTTGCGGGGCCTTTCGACGACCTGCACGACGACATACCTCTTCCCTCAGGCTATAGTTGTCCGCCGGGGGAGTATGACCCGGTCCGCTACCGTGCACGGACCCGGAGGATGTCTCACGAACAGTGGGAGCGGTTTAACCGCAACTACGCAGGACTTTGTCATGCTGTCGACCGGAGTGTGGGGACGATTCTCGGGGCGCTCGATTCGCTGGGATTGCGCGAAAATACAATCGTGGTATTTACCGCCGACCACGGGGAGATGATGGGAAGCCACGGGATGTTGAACAAATCGGTGATGTATGAGGAGGCGCTCAGGGTTCCGCTCATGTTCCGCATACCCGGCAAGGGCGCCGCAAGGATCGGGAGGAATGTGACCAATATCGATCTTGTCCCCACGCTGGTGGAACTACTTGGACGCGATCCGCTGCGATTTGGCCACCTTCAGGGCAGGAGCCTCGTGGGGGTAATGAATGGCATGCCGCGAAAGGGTGACGACGGATATATCTATATGCTGTGGAATCCCAACCAAGATGCCGGAAAGTCGGACGGCCCTGTGGATGGCTTCACAGCGGAGGAGATAGAACGCCTGGCCGGATCGTCGTACCGAACGGTGATATCGCCACAGGGATGGAAGCTGACACTTAGCGACATGGATCGCAACCAACTCTTCAACCTGCGGAATGATCCGGCAGAATGCGACAACCTCTACTATAAAAAAGGATACGGCAGGATCATCGCCAGGCTGACACAGAAGATCAAACAATGGAAGCTGCGCACCGGAGACCGCCGCTATGTCTATATCGAAAGACCGGAGAGTGCCAATATAAATGAAAAAGAATGAGGATGATAAAATTATTATTTGCGGCAGCCGTTATAATGGTGCCTGATATCTCTGTTTCGCAGGTCTATAAGCCTGTGCAGAAACGCGTCGTGCAGACCATCAATGCCGATTGGACGTTCAACTATTTTCCCACCGGCCAGCCCGACACGGCAAAGGCAGGCATGGAGTTCGACGACTCGCTCTGGAAAGCGATAGCCCTGCCGCACACGTGGCAGACCTACGAAACCACAGGCGACATCCATCCGTTTATCATGGCCGCCTCGGAGAGGGTTGACCCCTACTGGTGGAATGGCTGGGGATGGTACCGCAAGCGCGTAGTCGTGGAAGAGCGTCTGCGCGGTAAAAAAATACTCGCCGAATTCGACGGGGTGCAGAAATATTGCCGCGTCTACCTCAACGGGCATCTGCTCGGGGAGCACAAGGGCGGTTATACCGGTTTTTATTTCGATCTCACGCCACACATCGTTTACGGGCGGGAGAATGTGATCGCCGTGGAGGTCTCGAATCGGCGCGACGACAAATTCGGCGTGATACCTCCCTCGACGGCGGGGAATTTCGACGTCTACGGAGGAATCTACCGCGATGTGAGGATTGTCGTCACCGAGCCGGTGTATGTCCCGTTCCAGGGGTCGTACAAACACGAGGGGGGAACTTTCATAACCACCCCCGCCGTGAGCGATTCTGAGGCCAGGGCGGTAGTTAAAACTTTCGTCGGTAACGACTCGGGATCGGCCCGGAACATAACGGTGAAAAGCATCATCACCGGCAGCGACGGCCGTGTAGTAAAGCGTATGGAGAGCAGTCAAACTGTTGAAAACGGAACCATAGCCACATTCGAACAACATACGGGTGCAATAAAGAACCCCGAACTGTGGAGCCAGGAGCGCCCCAGTCTCTATAGCGTACATACCGAGGTGTGGTCGGAAGGGCATCTTTCGGACACTTACCTCAGCCCGTTGGGATTCCGCTATTTCCACTGGGATTATACCGACAACACGCTGGTGGTTAACGGACGCAAGACGCATATTCACGGTACCAACCGCCACCAGGAGTATCCATGGCTCGGCGATGCTATTCCAAAATGGTTGACTTACAGTGATTTTGATGATATACGCTATAATCTGGGACATAATTTCATGCGTGCCGGTCACTACCCTAACGATCCCATAGTGTACGACTACTCCGACCGTAACGGAATAGTCATGGTCGAGGAGGTGCCCAATATAAAGTCGATAGATTTCGACGAACGTGTACAGGAGCAAAACCTGCGCGAGATGATCCGCCGCGACCGCAACCATCCGTCGATAATGTTCTGGAGCGTGGGCAACGAGACCAGCGACGCTGCCGACTCGCGATGGGTGGTGGAAGAGGACACGACGCGCTATATTCATGAGCGCAAGAGCGAGGGCTATGGCGATTATGTTAACCATACGGCCCGTAATCTCGACATGGAGAATCTGCTGAGGGTCACCATCCGCGGATGGTATAACCGCGATGTACGCGACCTGGAGCCGGGACGCGGCAGTAAAAAAGTCGCCAAGAGCGGGCAGCAGGCCGGCACCGAAGAGTGGCAGCACCGCATGGCACGCGTCGACGGCGGAAGCATACGCGGACGGATCGACAAAAATATAGTGGCATGGATATACAACGACCACGGAGCCGACCGTATATACAAGGATTCGCCACTTAAAAACATAAATGCCAAAGGATGGGTCGACGCCTACCGCGTGCCTAAATACATGTACTACCTCTGGCAGGCCAACTACCTCGACCGGGGCATGATATTCATACACCCGCACCACTGGAGGGAGCAGTATCTGGGCCGTGCCATGCCCATACAGGTAGACAGCAACTGTGATGAGGTGGAACTCTTCGTCAACGGGCGCAGCGTCGGACGCCAGAGGCCGTCGAAGGAGAATTTCTTCACGGTGGAATTTCCGGAGGTACCGGTAGAGAGGGGAGTGATCAGCGCCGAAGGGACAAGGAGGGGAGAGAAAGTACGTTACAGCATAACCATGGCCGGGGCTCCGGCACAGCTCACGCTAACCGCATCGCATGTCGATATTGCTGCCGACCGTTCGGGCATAGTTGTCGTTACGGCAGATATAATAGATAAGGCAGGGGTGCACGTCTATGGCGCCACACATCCCCTGACGTGGGAAGTTTCGGGAGAGGGAACGCTTGTGGGGTGTCCGTTATATGAAACGGACATAAACAAAAAATCGGAACTGTCGGGTACGGGATACATCGACGCCCCGGTGTCGAACGTGGTGCGTTCCACTAACCGTCCCGGCACTATCACCGTCCGTGTTTCGTCACCGGGGCTCGAACCGGCCACGGTGACGATCCGCACACAAGCTGTGAAACGCTCCGCGACAGGCATATCGGAACCGCGCCTCGACGACGAGGGGCGCCGGGGAGTGGTGCGCGACACCGCATTCTGCGAAAAAGTGGTCTATGAGATAGAGATGCGCGGCATAGTGACGCCTTTCGACATCGAGGCCTCGTCCGATGATGAGTACCGTGAGGCCATGATACGTTTCGTGCTCGACCGAAACCCCAATATAGACAGCCGCAGCGTCGAGTTTACCAAACTTGCCGACCGCCTCACGTCGTATATAATCAATACCCGCGGCGAGTTGACCGAAGACGACTACAATTTCTTCGCCCGCGCTTACAACGATGCGCGTATGTTGGCGCGGCTTATAGAGGCGCGTAATTTCCATCCCGACTATGCCGCTTCGTTGCGCGAATATTACTCCACGGCGCTGCTCGTCGACGGAACGGCAGTAGACATAGGGCTCGAAGCCGGGCATATCGCTTCCATTCCGCGGGATGCCGACACGATGATAATGATCGAAAGCGATGCAGATACCATAGAATATGAACGCACGCGCTATTTCTACCGTGTTTTTGCCCGGTCGTTCGAACGTGCGGTGGAGTTGATGCGACCTCAATACAGCTCTTTTTCGCCCGAAGAGAAGCGCCAGGCGATGCAATGTATCGATGCCATAAATCCCGGCGTACACCTGAGCGGAAATATCTACACGGTAAATCCCGAAATGGGAATAGCCATACCCAAGAACCTTAAACCCAACTAAACCAAGCCTGCTATGAAGATTAAAACCCTACACAAAATCCCGCTTCTGATAGCTTTGGCACTTCTTCCGGCTACCATGGCCCTGGCTCAGACAGCCGGAGTAAGCGGCCGGGTGACCGATGCCGACACCAAAGAGCCTGTGGTGGGAGCCACCGTTGTCATAACCGGAACGACGACCGGCGTGACGACCGGGACGGGCGGTAGTTACGAATTACGCAATGTCCCTGCCGGAGCATCTCTAACTTTCAGGCATATAGGATATGCCGATGAGGTTGTGCCGGTGGGAACACGTACCGAAATAAATGTCGGACTGAAAGCCAATGCCGAGGATATCGACCAGGTCGTGGTCGTGGGATACGGCGTTGTCAGAAAACGCGATTTAACCGGCTCGGTGGCTTCCGTGAAGTCGGACGAAGTGGTCCGGATGTCGAGCGCAAGCGTCACCGGAGCCCTTGTTGGAAAGGTCGCCGGAGTGCAGATCACCAACGCGGGAGGCGGTCCCGGCGACGGCACCAATGTGGTGCGTATACGTGGCGGCAACTCGATAAGCGGTTCCAACGATCCGCTGTGGGTTGTCGACGGATTCATCGCAGCCGGAGGCGCCGCAACAACTCCTCCCGAGGATATAGAGTCGATAGAGGTACTGAAAGACGCTTCGGCTACAGCTATATACGGTGCACGTGGGGCGAACGGTGTGATATTGGTCACAACAAAGCGTGCCAAAAGCGGTCAGGCCAGGTCGGCGAAAGTCACATTCCGCACATATATGGGCGCCGAGTGGATGGTCAGGCAGCAAAAACTGATGAACGGCCCCGAAACCTACGACTACTGGAACGCCTTCGATCCGGCCTACATAGACAACAGGGTCGATCCGCAGGCCGATTTCGACTGGGTGGGCGAAGCCACCCGCAACGCCATGAAGCAGAGCTACTATGCTTCGGTTGAAGGGGGAACTAAGGAGTATAGCTACAATGTCTCGGCTGAATATATGTATAATCAGGGTGTTATACGTGCTAATTCCGATCTGAAAAGGCTGAATATACGGGCGGCGTTCGATTTCAACCTGTCAGAAAAAGTTAAAATGGGAATTACGGCGCGTTACCGTAATACGGAAGAGAACGCGGTGGGCAACGGCAGCTTCTACCAGATGATTCTGCGTATGTCGCCGCTGGTGTCGCCATATAATACCGACGGTTCGTACAACTACTGTCTCAACCCGGGTAACCTCGACGATGCCAATGGCGTGGACATATATTCGAACAATGGTAAAAATATCAAGGGCAATCCGATGCAATATCTCATGGAGCGCCGCACCCAGGGGTCGGGAGGGATGCTTAGCGCCCAGGCTTACCTTAATTTCACCATAGCCAGGGATTTCGTGTTCCGGACCGAAGGTTCTTTTATGAGGAACAACAAATGGGACCGTTCCTACTCCCCGTCGACGCTCGACGTGATGACTCCGGCCAAACTGGCACAGAACGAGGGACTCGCCTACGAGTGGGTCAATACGCTGACTTACAAAAAAGTATCCGGCGACCACAGCATCAATGTGGTGTTGGGGCAGACGGCACAGATCGACGTCAACAATTCGCTCAGCGGCGGTAATCTCTATTTCGCAGCCGACGGTTACGAGTGGAACAACCTGAGTGCGGGCAACCCGGTGGAGTTGTCGGACATTACGGTAGGATCGGGATACAAAAAATCGACGATGTTGTCGTTCCTGGCACGGGCCAACTATGTCTACCGCGACAAATATCTCTTTACGGTGAGCGGACGCGCCGACGGATCGTCGAAATTTGCCAAAAACAACAAATGGGCCTACTTCCCGTCGGCAGCCGTGAGCTGGAGGTTGGGAGAGGAGCGGTTTGTAAAGAGCCTCGGGGTGTTCGACAACCTTAAACTGCGCGCTTCGGTAGGCGTTACAGGAAGCGAAGCCATTTCACCTTACCAGTCGCTGGGTTTGCTGTCGAGTTCTACGGGCTTCTTCAGCTCCACGACGAAAGACCCTTACGGAACCACGATGAAAATCTACAGGGCGATGGACCTGGCCAACGACAACCTTTCATGGGAGTCCACCACGCAGTGGGACCTCGGCCTGGACATGTCGCTGCTCGGGAACAGGCTCCACGTTACGTTCGACTACTACGATAAAATCACCCGCGACCTGCTGCTTAACGTGCCGCTGTCTCCAGAAACCGGCTACGATGTAAAGATAGCCAACGTCGGAGAGATCTCCAACCGCGGATTCGAGGTTACGTTGTCGGGCATGCCGGTTTCCGGCCGCAACTTCCAGTGGAATGCCAGCCTTAACTTCAGCCGCAACCGCAACGAGGTGGTGTCGCTGGGTGACGCCACGCGCATCGACCGTTCGACGGGAGATATGCCCGAGACGATCTACCTCGAAGTGGGGCGCCCCGTGGGAGTTATCTACGGATGGGTGACCAACGGCATATGGCAGACGGCCGAGGATATAGCCAATTACCCGAGCCGTTCGGGCGACAAGCCCGGCGACTTCAGGATTATGGATACCAACCGCGACGGGTATATCGATTCGCGCGATAAAGTGGCGCTGGGCGATCCGAATCCAAAATTCACCTTCGGCGTCGGCAATACGCTTGTATACAAAAATCTCGAATTGTCGTTCTTCTTCTCGGGAGCTTACGGCGGCGATGTGGTGAACTTCAACAAACACAAACTGATGGTGGACGACGCCCGAGATCACGATCTGGTGAATTACTGGACGGCCGAAAATCATAGTATGACACACACCTCGCCCGGGAATACCAACGTGGGCAAGATGCTCGACAAACATATCGAGGACGGCAGCTTCATAAAGTTGCGTAACGTCACCCTGCGTTATTCGCTTCCACGGGCGTGGGTGAGAAGCATGCGCCTGAGCAGTTTTACACTGTTCGTTACGGGGACCGACCTGTGGACCGTCACCGGTTATTCGGGAGTGAATCCCGAAGCCAACCTCTCGGCCGGTTCCAACACGCAACTCGGGATAGACTACAGTACATACCCGGTAAGCGCCTCGTTGATAGGAGGATTATCGTTCACATTCTAAAAGGCGGAGGAGAGAATAATGAAAAAGATAAAACATACCATAGCTTGTTTACTGTTTGCCGGCCTTGGATTTTCGTGCGCCGGGTTCCTCGACGAGGATGTGCGCAGTTCGGCTGCGCCCGATCTGATCTTCAACTCGCAGAGCGGGGTTCTGGCCGCAACGCGCGGTTGCTACTCGATCTTCACCGAAGCCTCGTTTAAAACGCAGGGAGGCATTCCTGCCTACGGGATCACCCCGTCGGCACAACGTTACATGTTCCTGTTGACCGAGGTGCCGGGCGACGACTGCTGGATAAGAAACACCAATAACAACCCGAGGGTGGTGATGGATACCTACCAGTTCGACGCCGACAACGAAAATATCGCTGCTATGTATTTCAGCCATTTTCTCGGCATTAAAAATTGTAACTTCGTGCTTCGCAATATCGAAACCTCGCCCGTGGCCGACAAGGACTTCCTGCGCCAGATGGAGGCGGAAGCGCGCGGCATCAGGGCTTTCTGCTACTTCAATTACGTGAGGCTGTTCGGCGACGGCCCAGTGATAACTTCGGATGTCGATGTCAACAGCGCCGAACTCAAACGCCAGCCGGCCAAACTGATCTACCGCATGGTGGTCGACGACCTGGAATTTGCCGCCGGGGTACTTCCTATGCGTCACAGCGAGGGTGCGGGGCGATTCTCATCGGCTGCCGCCAAATCGCTGCTTGCCGAGGTCTACCTGACGATGGCGGGCAGGGTTTACAACGATGTCAAAGACCAGTTCGATGGGATGTCGCGTACGGAGATGTACCGCAAAGCAGCCGGTTACGCTGCCGATGTGATCGCCATGCCGGGTTACAGCCTTTTTGCCGATTACCGGAAGATGTTCACCGTCGAGGGGAACAACTGCGTGGAATCGATATTAGAAGCGGTCAACATGACCAACCAGTTCGCTGTCGAGGCGTGCCCCGATGTTCAGAACAGCTACGATACCTATAAGGATCCGGCTACCGGCGAGCAGCCATTCAGGGGAATGTTCTACGGCACCGATCCCGCCACAGGCAAAGCCCGCTTCCTGACCAATACCCTGGGCCGCTGGTCGTTGACTCCAGAGTTGAAGGCCAAATTCGACGCTTTCCCCGTCGATAAACGCCTGCATACGCTGCAGCGCTCGATCAACGGTTCGTTTGGAAATATCAACCTCGAAGTATGGAGTAGTACCAAATATGCCGATTCCACGATTTTTTCCCGCAACCTGCTGCATGCCAAAGAGTCGCGCGCACATTACAAGATGATACGCCTGGCCCATGTGATGCTTCTCTATGCCGAGGCCGCCAACGAGGCGGGTAACGGTCCCGATGCCGAAGCGCGCGAGTATCTCAAACGTATACGCGAACGGGCGGGGATAACCGCTTCGACGATCCCCACCTCTTACGAAGCCTTCAAAACAGCCGTCATGGATGAGCGGCGCAAGGAGCTTTATTTCGAGGGCTACCGCTGGTACGACCTCGTCCGCACGGGCACACTCAAGGAGTACGTAGAGGCGGCGAAGTCGGGCGTCAACTACAAGCAATCCGTGACGGTGCAGGACAAGCATTACCTCTTCCCCGTACCAAACCAGGCCTTTACGCTCAACCCGGCGCTCGGGGATAACAATCCGGGATGGTCAAACTGATAAAAACGAAAAATCAATGATACGTAGAATATTATACGCTATTTTAGCCGCATCCGCATTGGCCGCTTTCACGGGCTGCGACGAGGGTATTTTGCCCACGGAGCAATATAAGAACGACCTGCCGTCGGTGAACTTCGTAGAGAAAGTCTCCTCGGTCGAAGAGACCTCCGCCACGCCGGTCGATATCGCCGTTACAATCTATAACGGCCCTTCGACCTCCGGGGGTAAGTTCCGTGTAAAGGTGACTCCGGCCGTGGGGACCTCTTACGGGACCGACTTCACAACCTCGCCATCTGTCGTGGACGGGTATATCGACATTGCGCTCCCCGCCGGAGAGCAGGGAGTATCGATCAGGATCACCGCAAAGAACGATCTGAAAAGCCTCGCCGACAAGAAGGTGAACTTCGCTCTTTGCGATTGGTCGGGAGGGGTGATGGTCGGGGGAAAATACTCCCACGACCTGACTATAAAAAATATGAACAACACAGTGGAGGGGTTGATCATAACTCCGAGTGTCGCCGCGATGTCCGATTTCGGCAAAGTGGACAACGGAGCGCAAAGCGCTCCGGCTAAATTCACCCTCGCCTGCACGGGCCTTACCCAGAGCGTAACGGTCACGGCACCCGCCAATTTCATGCTGGCGCGCTCTCAGGCAGGTCCTTTTTCAATGGGACTCGAAATACCGAAAGCCGATTTTGCCCCGGGTTCACCGCTCGACATATGGGTGGTATTCGCCCCCGCTACGGGGCTCGACGGTGCCAAAAGCGGCAATATAAAGATTCTGACGGAAGGCACCAATGGCTACAGCGTGGCGGTGTCGGGCACAGAGTCGGGCAACAGCGGTCCGTATACCTTCATGATGGGGGACCTGTTCTGGAACGCCTCGAAGTCGGTTATCGGAAACAAAACGCCTATGGTGTGGAGTACTGGTGCCGACGGCGACATATACTACTACATCGACCTTACGTCATTCGCCAAACCTACCTCGCAACTGGGGACGATAGAGTTTATGCTTTGGGCCAACGCCGACCAGACATGTACTTTCACCGCCTACGACACCGATTTTGCTTCGCTCGTACAGGGATCCTCCGTTAAACCGGTGAAAAACGGGGCCATAGCTTCCCTCGAAGACAGGAGCGTGACATTCACCGGCGGACAGTTCACCACGATAGACATGACCGCTTTCATAAAATCACGCCTCGACGCCGGTACGAAGCAGGTGGGATTCATAATGACCAAGAAGTCGGGCGCCGACCTGCAGGTCATCAGCAGTAATAAATCGTCGGCACAGGACCAGAAACCCCGGCTCGTGATAAATGACAAATAATAAGAGGCTGTCTGATTCTCCATAGGAAATTTAGACAAACTCTGAGGTAACGTAAAGATCCGCCTGATTTTCCATCGGAGAATCAGGCGGATCTTTATATAAAGCCCAACAGATTTTTAGAAGCTGTTTGGATTTGTTAACGGGATTAATAAATTCAAGACAGCTTCTTATTGTGTTGGCGCTATCTGATCCGTTCGTAGTCGGTAAACGTGAAAGGGTGGGGGAACTTTTCTCCGTGCTGGTGGTGTTCCGTACTGGTTATACGCCACAGCCCGCGATCCCATTGCGGGAAGAAGGTGTCGCCTTCGAACGTGGCATCCACCCCGGTGAGATAGAGCCTGTCGGCTATGGGCATCGCCTGTGCATACAGTTCGCCGCCGCCGATAATGAATACCTCCTCCGCAGGCGTAAACAGGGCCAGGGCTTCTTCCAGCGAATGTACGACGCTGCATCCTTCAGCCGTGTAATTCCTGTCGCGCGTAACCACCACATTGGCGCGTCCCGGTAGCGGGCGCCCGAGCGATTCCCATGTTTTGCGGCCCATCACCACCGGATGCCCGAGTGTGATAGCCTTGAACCGGCGCAGATCTTCTGTGATGTGCCACAACAACGCATTGCCGCCCCCGATGACTCCGCCGCGGGCAACGGCCACAATCACCGAAATCATACCGCTATCGGAGCTTTGATTGCCGGATGGGGATCGTATCCGGTCAGGGTGAAATCCTCGTAATCGAATTCGAACAGGTCGTCCACCGCAGGGTTCAACTCCATCCGGGGCAACGGGCGCGGTTCCCTTGATAGTTGAAGCCCGGCCTGTTCCAGATGGTTGATATAGAGGTGGGCGTCGCCCAGAGTGTGCACGAAATCGCCTGGCTGCAATCCGGTGACCTGCGCCATCATCATCGTCAACAGGGCGTAAGATGCAATGTTGAACGGTACGCCGAGGAAGACATCGGCACTGCGCTGGTAGAGTTGGCACGACAGCCGCCCGTCGGCCACATAGAACTGGAACAGTGCGTGGCACGGCGGAAGGGCCATCGACGGTATGTCGGCCACGTTCCATGCGCTGACGATGTGCCGCCGCGAATCGGGGTTATCTTTCAACGAACCCACCAATTGCACAATCTGGTCGATATGACCGCCGTCGGGTGCGGGCCAATTGCGCCACTGGTAACCGTAAACATGCCCCAGATTACCCTCTGTATCGGCCCATTCGTCCCATATCGTCACGCCATGGTCGTTAAGATATTTTATGTTGGTATCGCCCCGCAGGAACCACAGCAGTTCATAGATTATCGAACGCAGGTGCAGTTTCTTTGTGGTCAGCAACGGAAACCCTGCCCCGAGGTCGAAGCGCATCTGGTGGCCGAAAACGCTCAGGGTGCCTGTCCCGGTGCGGTCGTTTTTCCGTGTGCCTTCCTGTTGGATTCGCCTCAGCAGGTCGAGATATTGATTCATAATGCTGTTTATATAAAATCTGGATAGTTGTTGAGTGTGTTATTTTGCCGTTACCGCAGCATTTGCCTTTTTATCCGCAGAATCTTTTACTTCGATCTTTTCAGCTCCCGTCCGCACAATTTCATCACCCCGTCGATGAAGGTCAACGGATGCACCGGATTGCCCGGGAGGTAAAGGTCCGGCCTGTGGCGCGCGACAAACCCGCGGTCCAAAGCGTCGCTGCCCGCGAAAAGCCCGCCGGAGATGGCGTCGGCCCCGGCCATGATCACCACCCGCGGTTGCGGCACGGCATTATAGCATATCTCCAGAGGACGGGCCATATTGGATGTAATGGGACCGCTAACCACCACTCCGTCGGCATGGCGAGGCGAGGCCATGAATTCTATCCCGTAACGCGGCAGGTCGAAGTTGACGTTCATCGACGCGTTGAGTTCCATCTCCGACGCATTGTCGCCTCCGGCGCTTACTTCACGCAACTTCAACGCACTGTGAAACAACCTCGGAATTTCGCGACGTACCGCATCACGGTCGAAAGGTGTTTCATCGCCGCCATTTTCGGCCACCACCAATCCGTGGCGCGTGTTGGATGCCATCCGGTGGTTGTTTGTGAAGGCTACATGCGCAGGACTATGCCGTGTGCACTCTCCGCAGAACACGCAACGCCCCATGTCTATCGAAAGCCCTTTGACGGCCATCGGTAAACCGTCGTGTTCGTCTATCCACACGGCGTCGTAGCCTATGGCACCCGAAGGACACACAGATACGAGAGCCAATGCTTCACCCGGGGCAATCCCCGGTGTGATGCGCGGCCTGCCGCGAAATATACCCGGCAACACGGCATCGCCGAGATGCTTTATGTATTGCACCCCGTGGCTGCGGAAAACGTTTATTTTTGAAGCAAGCATATTCGATTGAGTTAGAAGCTGTTTTGAATTTATTAATCTCGTTCTTTTATTCTCTTTTCCGCGCTTTTCCGCGGTGTGATTCGTTAAACAGGGGCCGCTATTCGCCTCATCCCACCGCGGGAAATCATCGGCAAAACCATATAAAATAATCTCGTTAACAAATCCAAACAGCTTCTTAAGGATCTGTCTATAGATGGCCGCGATCACGGCTGTATTGTCCCACGATCACAAGTCGTGTCCGCAATACGACAGGTTGAAACTTTTGTTGCATATCGGGAAATCGGAAATGCCTTCACCCCTCACCGCCAGTGCCAGGGCCATCCAGTTGTGCATCGACGGATCCTTCACTTTATAGGTCGCAATACGTCCCTTCCCATCGGTCACCGCGGCGTGGCATACCTCTCCGCGCCACCCTTCGATCAGCGCGAAAGCCAGAGAGCCGGGTGCTGCCGTAGCGTCCAATGATGGGCGCGGTAATTCCGCCTGTCCTGCACTCTCTGCCATAGACCGTATATACTCTGCCGACTGACGTCCTTCGCTTGTGCGCATCATCAACCGGGCCATCACATCGCCCTGCTCCTTGATGACAGGAATGTGCGTAACCCTGCCTCCATAGACCCCCCAGGGGTGTGTAGAGCGTATGTCGCGTCCCAGGCGGCTGGCCCGTGCCGCCAAACCCACAGCACCTATGTCGCGGACCTGGGCAGGATGTACCGTGCCGCACTCTTCGAACCGCGCCAACAGCGACGGGGTATTTTTAAGGTCTTCGCGTACCTCGTCGTAACGCCGCTCCACCTCGCCGATGTTTTCGTCGATAACCATCGCAAGGTCCCTGCTCAACGGATAGTGAGTCCCCCCGGGGCGTATCAGTCCTTTGCCGAAACGGTTGCCGCACCACAGCTGGGTCGTGTTGATCACAATCGTGCGCAACGCTTCGCAAGCCACCTGCCCCAACTGGTAGCCTATATCCATACACAGGGCTCCGGTGTCGGCTATGTGCATCGCCAGGCGTTCTAATTCGAGCGCTATGGTGCGTTCGAGCCAGAGTCCTTCGTTTTCGGTATGTCCGCATAGCTTCTCCATGGTCATGGCATATGCCGACGCGTGGGCAACGGCGCTGTCGCCGGCAATGCTCTCGGCCAGCGCCACCTGCCGCAACCTGTTGTCCGTGCCGCATATCAAGTGCTCTATGCCGCGATGCTGGTAACCGAGGGCTATCTCCAGGTGCAATACTTCTTCGCCGTTGCAGATGAACCTGAACGCTCCCGGTTCGATTATCCCTGCATGGATCGGCCCTACGTTGACCTCGTGCAACGATTCTCCGTCGATGCTGTAGAACGGATAGTTGTCCATCGACGAGTGTTTGTCGGCCCTGTGTGCCGGGAAGCGCAGTGGTTTGTTCCACGGGTTATCCCTGAAGCGTATGCCGTGCAATTCGGCGATCTCCCTTTCGAAGGGGTGCATGGCGTGATGCGCGGCGGTTATGGACTCCAATTCCTGCTCCGAGTAGTAGTCGTAGGCGTGCGACAGGATATGTACCTTGCCGGTAGAGTCGTCGGCAAGGATACAATACAGTATGAAACGGTTGTCGCGCTCCGCCGCGAAATAGTGCGCAATGTGAAACGATCCTTCGTCGAGCATCGCACACACCTCCCGGCGGAACTCGCTGTAGTCGAGCAGCGGAACATCGCCGAGGGCTATACATCCGCTCCGGTTATCAGTAATCAGACTCTTCATAACATCACAATTGCATTGATCGCGTCGATGAACCAGCCCGGTTGCCATATGCCGAGCACCACGGCAGGTACCACCAGTGCGAAAGCGCTCCATAACCAGGCGCCATTGCCTGGCAATGTACGTCCGGGCTTCCCGATCTGGCGGTAACACAGCCTGAAAGCATGGTTACAGATAGTGTATATCACCACGCATATCAGCGCCACCATAACCGCAACGAGCCACCATTTGCCTTCGGCCAACGCTCCCCCCATTGTCATAACCTCCGACACGAACAGCGCCGAAGGCGGAAATCCCGTCAGCAGGACCATGCTTATGATAATCATCACCGATCCCGTCCGGCTTATGTTCATATAGTCGCCCGAGCGGTTGATACGATATGTGCCGAACGCCTTCCCGATACGTGCGATTTGCAGGAACAGCCCCGATTTGATGAATGTGTGCCCCACGAGGTGCAGTATGGCGGCAAACATCCCGACGCCACCTATTCCGAGTCCGATGACCGCTATTCCCATATTTTCCACCGTCGAGTAGGCCAGTAGCCGCTTATAGTTGTTGGTGCGCCTCAGGAACAGCGCTCCTACCAGCAATGAAAGCACTCCGGCAACGATCAGCACGCTGCGTACCCACGGGAATATCTCACTATGTGCCATGACACGGTAAACCCTCAGCATGGCCACAAACCCGCCGTTGACCAGCGCCGTCGATATCAATGCCGAAGCAGGGGTGGGGGCCGCCGTATTTGCGTCGACACCAATGGGATACAACGGAAAAATTTCAAGTTTGCAACTGTAGCCGGCAAAGATGAACAGCACCGCTATCTTCATGTACAGCGGGTTTCCCCCGGCGGCCATCCGCGCGAGGTTCTCATACGATAACTCGCCGTTCACGGCTATCGTGCTAAGCAGAAGTATTCCCAGATAGGCTATGGCTATGCCTGTGGAACACACGAACACGTACTTCCATGTGGCCTCGAGACTCTGCTGGTTGCGGTGGTGGTAGACCAACCCCGCCGTGGCGAGCGTCGTGGCTTCAAGGAATATCCACGTCACGGCCAGGTTGTTGGCGAAATAGACTCCCGATATCGACGCGCAAAGCAGCACCAGTGAAATATTGTATATTCTGAATTCCCTTAGCGCCCCTCCTCTGAGGTAAACAGCGCTATGGGCGAATACGACAGGCGAAACCAAAGCCATCAATACAAAAAACAGCGCTCCCAGGTGGTCGTAAGTAAAAAAAACGGCCTGCACGGTGTCGATACCGTTCCCTGAGGCAAACCATAATGCTGCGGCAGCCTGCACTGCAAAGAATATCCATCCCAGTACCGATACGGCCATACGGTTGCGCACAGCAACCATTGCGGCGCATATTACGAGGGCTGTTATGATTACTGCAACCATCTCCCGGTCAATCTTTAAGTGTGGTCAACGTGTCGGAATCAAGTACATGTAGCCTGTCTCCTATTTTACTGAGGAACATCCCCAGCATCAGCACGCTCAAAAGGATGTCGAGCAGGATGGCTATGTTGATCAGAAACGGCATCTCCACCCCGATGGCCATCGAAAAGAGGAATACCCCGTTCTCTATGACCAGGAAACCCACCAGGTGTGAAAATATCCTTTTTCGCAACGTTATCATCACCAATCCGCTCAGAAGAGCATAGAGGGCCACGCCGAAGAACACGCGGTCTATCCCCTTGTCGGCCATGTAATAAGTCACCATGATACTCGCTGTCAGGGCCAGCACCGACCCTGCGAGCGAATTGAACTGGCTTGCACCCGAGGTGGCAACACGGTTGATACCTGTCTTGCGGATGATCCTGTAGAGTATCACCGGGACGATAACCGCTTTAAACACCAATGTTTCGGCCACTACGAACAGCAATTCGAAGACATTCCCGGCGTGGAGCCTCACCAACGCCACCGCCAGCAGCAACCACCCCTGCAGCCCGACGATCATGGCGTAGTTGCGGTAACGCTCCGTGATCGAAAGGTAGACCAGCGTGACTACATATAATATGATAAGCGCAAGCATCATTTTTTCATTCGTTTTCTTAGACAGACTCTAAGCCTTGCCGTAAAAGCCGGCTGCAAATTGTAGTGGCCAATACCCGCCATTTCGTGTTTCTCATCCTTCTACGATATTGGTCATGATCATATAGGCGACAAAGAATACCACTATCGCAAGTGAAACTATTGTGAGTATGTATGTCGTGTTGCGCGAGAGTTTGTTGCGCGCCTGCATCGACTCGACCACACCGATAGCCACAGCGATACATGGCATGATCAACCCCGTGGCCAAGGCGGTAGGCCAGAAGCACCCCGCAAGCGTTGCCGCTGCGATAGCCGAAAGCACCCCTGTTTTTATCCACCCTCCGATGGTGATCATCGCAAGGTCGATCCCCGAATAGTCGAGCACCATAACCTCGTGGATCATCGTCAATTCGAGATGGGTCCGCGGATCGTCGACCGGTATGCGCCCCGCCTCGACGGTTATCATCTTGAACAGTAAGTAAGTCAGCAACAAAAGTACTATTGTCATATTTGCTTCGACGGCGCCCGTGCCCGAGAATATGGCCTCGAAACTCGTCTGGCCCGTAACCAATGCCAATGTCCCGGCTATGGCGAAGAATGCCGGTTCGGTCAACGCCCCGTAGAGCGCCTCGCGGCTCGCGCCCATGCCTTCGAACGAACTGGCCGTATCCATCGCCGCCAGGATGAGCGCCACACGGCCCAGAGCCAACAGGTAGGCCACCATAACCACATCGCCTTCGAAACTCATCATAGGCTTCATGCCGCCCAGCGGGATGAACAGCAATGCCGCCAGCGCCGCCCCGAGGTATACCGAAGGGGCCACCCTGAACAGCAGTGTGGTCGCCGGCGAGTATACCGCCCCTTTCTTCATCAACAGTTCCACATTATATATATGCTGCCAGAGACTCATCCCTTTGCGTCCCGAAAGACGGGCCCTGACGCGGTTGATAACGCCAGGCATCAACAGCGACAGGAACAGCAGCAGTACGAAAGTTAAAACGCCAGTAATCATAGCATTCCCAATAATGACAATATGAGTACCACCAGGAAAAACAACAATGCGTAGAGGACATAATTGTTGACTTTCCCCGTCCTGAGGCGCATCACGCGTGAATTTACCATTTTAAGCAGTTCCACCCACCAGGCGTTGAACAGCCCTTCGATCTTGTCGCGGCGGCGTATGGCGAAATTATGCCGGCCGGGGAATGTTTCCCCCTTATCCACCGCACTGCCTTCCGAGGTGGTTTTGGTCAACGATGTGGCTATGCTTTGCAGCCCCTCGGTAAACGATTCGCCGGTGTACTGCATCCTGGCGTTGGGGGCCGTGAATCCGCACCCCCACGTCGGACCGCGGTCTATGGCGCGTTTGCGCAAAGCCATGCCTCTCCACAGCCATAGCACCAGGACTATTCCGGTGAGAATTGCCGAGGTGGCCGATATGCCCTCCATAATGTCTGCGATTTTGCCTGTGTAGTACGACGCGTCGCCCATGCCCGACATCCGGGCGGCTATTTTGAAGATATTAGGAACGATAACTCCCGGCGCAAAGCCTATCAGCAGTATGCCCGCCACAGGTAATGCCGCAGCTGCTATCGACTCTGTTTCCGCTTCGCGGGCTTCACCTACGGCTGCACTGCGTGGAGTGCCCTGGAACACAACCCCGTATAATTTAGTAAAGGCTATCACCACCATTCCTCCGACAAGCGACAAGGCCAGCAATCCTCCCAGGGCGGCCAGTACTCCTCCCGACCCGGAAGCAAGCGTGGAAGCGAATCCGAAATAGATCATGAATTCCGAGACAAATCCGCCTAACGGAGGCAGGGCACAGATGGCTGCCGTGGCAAAAACGAACAACGCAGCCGTCAGCGGCATTTTTTTAGCCACTCCGCCGAGCGACTCTATTGCCGTGGTGTGGGTCCGTGAATAGATGTTGCCCGCACCGAAAAAGAGCAATACCTTGAACAGCGAGTGCCCGAGAGTATGCAACAAGGCTCCCGACAGTGCGCACAGCGCTGCAAATGTATTCCCTGTACCGAGCGCCATCAACCATGCTCCGGTGGCAAGAAATATTATCCCGATGTTTTCGATGCTCGAATAGGCCAGCAAACGTTTAATGTCGGTTTGTATGGCCGCCAGCAGCACGCCGTAGATGCCTGTGACCGCACCTAAGGCAAAGAGTATGGTTCCCGCCGTGGCGTAATGGTCGGCTCCGAGGCCCATGGCCGTGCGCAACACGCCGTATACCCCCATTTTTATCATCACGCCCGACATGAGCGCCGAAATGTGCGACGGGGCGGCCGGGTGTGCTTCCGGAAGCCATATATGCAGTGGAAAAACACCCGCTTTCATGCCGAAACCAACGAGGAACAGCAAAAACAGCGGCATAGGATTATGTGACGCACAATACAGGGCAATGGATTCGAACGTGGCAGGCAGACCGGCGGCGTGAAGTGTTACGAACCCGGCAACGATGAATACGAAGCCTACATGCATCAATATCAGGTAATTCAGTGCGGCTTTACGTACCTCCTTCTTCCCCGCGTCGAACATTATCAACACGAACGACGCGATGGTCATCACCTCCCATGACGCGAGAAACCAGAATCCGCCGCGGCACAGCACCACAAAGATCATCGACAGGAAAAGCACCGTTAGCGACACGTAATGCAACGATAGGTGGGCTCCGCTGCGACGCTCTATGTAATCTTTGAGATATCCTTTCGAATAGAGTGTTACGGCCACTCCGCCGGTCGCGATGACTATCAATAGCAGCGCCGCCAACGGGTCGGCCCCGAGGCTCTCTGCGCCGAACATCAGGCTGCGTCCTTCCCACAGCACAACGTTTCCAAAACGATACACTTCGGCCACTATTCCGGCCACGGCGACAACGCCCGCTCCGACGATAGTGAGTGCGCCCCATGCCTTCCACCGTTTGGGTGCGAGGAAAATCAACGGCGAACAAAAAAGAAGTACTGTAAGCAGAGTCAGGAACACGATGCTATGTATGATTATGCGTTAAATTGTCTTCAAAAGCAGGATGCTACCGTCCTCACGGAAGGCTCTTCGCCTGCTATTGGTTGATGAATGCCGCCTGCATCACCACCGCGAGGGCTGCCGTTTCGGTACGTAACCTGGCCGTGCCGAGAGTGATACCGCAGAATCCGTTTTCCAGCGCAAAGGTAATCTCTTCTTTCGAGAAATCACCTTCGGGCCCTATCAATACGAGCATATTATCGCCTGCCGACACACATCGTCCGAATGTGCGGCGTGGCACAAAACCCTCTTCGCAGTGCGCGATCAGTTTCACTCCGTCGAACGGACGGCGTACCACCTCGGCAAAGGGTGTGAGCTCCTCTATATGGGGGAAGTAGGCCTTTAACGACTGTTTGGCGGCGGCCACTATCACCTTCTTTTCCCGTTCGGTCTTAAGTTGCCGCCGTTCGCTGTGGCTGCACAGTAGCGGAACAACTGTGTCGACACCCACCTCGGTAGCCTTCTCCAGGAACCACTCCATACGCTCGGGATTCTTGGGCGGAGCCACGGCGATAGTTAACCCGTACGGACGCTTCTCCCACTGGCGGATCACCTCCGTCAATTCGGCCACACTGCTTTTGGGATCGGCCACGCGTATCACGCCGGAAAAGAGATTTCCCCGGCCGTCGGTGACATGGATACCGTCACCCGCCGTAAGCCGTAAAACCCTTACCGCATGCCGGCTCTCGGTCTCGTCGAGCCGGAACTCTCCGAGCGAAGCGCCTGGATCGTAGAATAGTTGCATTTCTTGATGCTTATTTTTACTTTTGTGCTTTACTTGGTTTATCCATAAATCAGCCCTCAAAGATATGAAAAAAACAGTGTTATTTTTAATCATGACCGTAATGATTACTCAGCTAAGCTCTTGTGATAAAAACAAGGTGACCTCAGACAACCCGTTCTTTACCGTGTGGGATACTCCGTTCGGGGTGCCACCATTCGACAAGATCAAAACCGAACACTATATGCCTGCTTTCGAGGAGGCTATGAAGCGCCACGATGCCGAGATCGAGGCGATTGTCGGCAACAGCGACGAGCCGTCGTTCGACAACGTGATATTGGCGCTCGATACCGCGGGAATGATGTTGCGCGATGTGAGCAGCGTATTTTTCAATATTTCGGGTGCCGAGACTTCTCCCGAGATGCAGAAGATCGAAGAAGAAGTTTCCCCGTTGTTGTCGGCGCATAGCGACCGCATAATGCTTAACGACGGGCTGTTTGCCCGTTTGAAGGCTGTTTACGACAAGCGTGCCTCGCTGGATCTCGACCATGCCCGGATGAGGCTGCTTGAGAAAACCTATAAGGGATTTGTGCGTTCGGGTGCGTTGCTCGACGGGCCGCAGAAATCCCGTCTGCAGGAGGTCAACGGAGAGCTGGCCGTGTTGGGGGTTAAATTCGGCAACAACCTGTTGGCGGATAACAAGTCGTTCATCCTCGAGTTGGATTCCGTAGGGGTTGAAGGGCTTCCGGGAGGGATGAAGGACGCCGCCGCGGCCACAGCCAAAGAGATGAAGAAAAAAGGGTGGGTATTCACCCTCAACAAGCCCAGCCTGATTCCGTTCATCACCTATTCGCCGCATCGCGACCTGCGCGAAAAGCTATATCGCGGCTATCTGGAGCGTTGTAATCACGGCGATTCCACAGACAATAAGCAGATCATAAATGACATAACACGCCTGCGTACCGAGCGGGCCCACCTGCTCGGGTTCCCGAGCCACGCCGCCTGGGTGCTCGACGACGAGATGGCCAAAACTCCCTCCAATGTCTACTCGCTGTTGGATGAGCTGTGGACGCCTGCGTTAAAGAGCGCCGGAGCCGAACTCGAAGAGATGAAGGCCATAAAACTTAGGGAGACGGGCGACGGGGATTTCCAGTCGTGGGATTGGTGGTACTATGCCGAGAAGGTGCGCAAGGCGAAATACGACCTCGACGAGGAGATGTTGCGTCCCTATTTTGCGCTTGAGAATGTACGCCAGGGTATATTCGATCTTTCAAACCGTCTCTATGGGATCACGTTCCGTCCGCTGCCCGGCGCACCGGTATACCATAAGGAGTGCTCGGTCTACGAGGTGCTTGACACGAATAATTCCCACCTCGGGGTGCTTTATCTCGACATGCATCCGCGTGCCGGCAAACGCGGTGGAGCGTGGTGTACCTCGTTCAGGGAGCAGGGATACAAAAATGGCGTGAGGGTTTCGCCCGTCGTGAGTATCGTTTGTAATTTTACACGTGCCGAAAGCAGTAATATACCCCCATTGTTGAACCTCGACGAGGTGGAGACGTTCTTCCACGAGTTCGGGCACGCGCTGCACGGATTGTTTCAGGATGTGCCTTATTACGGCCTGGGCGGTGTGGAGCGCGACTTTGTGGAGCTCCCGTCGCAGATCATGGAGAACTGGGCGGTCGAACCTGCAATGTTGCGCAGATATGCCCTGCACTACGCAGGCAATACGCCCATGCCCGGGAACCTTATAGAGAAGATTACCAAAAGTTCGCTTTTCAATCAGGGATTCGCTACGACGGAGTATCTCGCCGCTTCGTTCTCCGATATGGACCTTCATACTACTGCCGAATATAAACCATTTGATGTGAATGCTTTCGAGTCGGAGTCGCTCAATGTGCGCCGCGGCCTGATCGGTGAAATAGCTCCGCGTTACCGCTACCCTTACTTCAGCCATATTTTTGATGGAGGATATTCGGCCGGATATTACAGTTATATCTGGGCCGAGGTGCTCGATAAGGACGCTTATGAGGCGTTTGTCGAGAGCGGCGATATTTTCAGCCGTAAAGTTGCCAGTGATTTCCGACGCGAATTGCTGTCGAAGGGGGGCTTGGAAGATGGTATGGTGCTTTACACCAATTTCCGCAAAGCCGAACCACGCCGTGAACCGTTGCTCCGTAAGCGCGGATTGATAACTCCGGCCGCCACTGCGCCTGCGGTGAAGTAAGAGTAGCTTTTATCTGATGGATGCCGGCCGGGGCATGCTTTTCCTGGCTGTATATTCAGCCCCGATGAGGTTGTCTCAAAATGATTTTGAGGCAACCTCATTTTTTATGCGCGCTAATTTGGCACAATTTCCACAGTTTTTATTACTTTAGCACATTGCTTCCCGTTTCCCGGACGAAAGCAGGCGATTGGGATTCTCCGGAAAAATCAAAAAGATCTCTGCCATGATACCGTGTACTTTTACCGATTTCTACACCGATGCCGTAAGACCGGTGGCGCAAGTGGTCGACGACCTTGGCAACCTGGTCATACTGGCCGCTGTTATTATAGCGTTGTTTTACTTTTGCCTGCAATTTTCGCCGCTATACCGCCTGCAGCGCCGGGTGCTCAGGCCGATAGGCGTGCCCGGGATTTATTGCCTTTGGGCACTCACCACCTCGTTCGATAAACAGAAGAAACTCAATATCGTGAGATCGTTCATCGAAACTGCCATTGTGGCAAGCGGCGGCGTACATCAGGACCGCAAGTGGTGGAGTGGGCATTGGAGCGATTTCCGTATCGGAATGCGCCGCTACAAGGATTATTTCGAGAAAGGAATCACCGACGAGTTGAAACCGATCATGGTCGACAACTGTTCGGCCCTTAATTCCGACGGTTTCTCGGATACGGTGAGGAACTATTTCGATGCTTTGCGTGAGAACAGGCTATACCTTAAAATGACGCGTAATACGAAAGATGAGCCGCTTTCATTCCTTGTGCCGGTGTCCATTTCGGACGGGTATCTGGCCCCGATGTCGTTCATATCGGGCCTTACCAAACGTTTCGACGACGACTGGAAGAGAATACTGGTCAACTACTATGCGACACTCACCGCCGAAGAGCAAGCCGGGAAAGACAACAGGGAGAGAATATTGCCTTCGGAGCTCTATTTCTCATACAACTGGCTTATGTGGGGGCCAAGTTACCGGGTGCGTCTCGACAACCAGTCATCACACCTGCGGCTTATTCTCTACGGCTATGGCGACGAGGCCAATTCGGTCAATGTGATAATAAATGGAGATGACGGGGTGTGGGAACAGCTTCGCAGACAACGTGACACGTTTGGGTTACATGGCACTATAACCGGATTTCTGGTAGACACGGAAGGTTTTACGGCCAGATGCCGCGAAACTATCGACGAAGGGAGCATCCCTTTCTTTGAGCGCCTCTCACAGGATTCGTCGAAAATCCAGTTCGCATTCCGCTTCAAGGATTTCGAACGGCATTATGTCGCCAGAGAAGAGGAAACCCACAACTATTTCTTCTCGGCCTATATATGGATCATGTTTATCCTCGACCGCGATAATTATGAGGACACATTCTCTCCCGAGCGGACGATAACTTTTTTTGAGCATGCCAACCTGCCTAATAAAGGCAACTATACATTCCTCATAAAATGCCTGATAAACAAAGTGTTTCAGCATTTCGACACTTTGGCCGCTCTCGATCCTAAAGAGAAAGCCCGCGAGCGCAGGTATCGTTATTGCATTTCGATGAACGAAGATGTGGAGGAAGCCTTCATTGCCAGGCTCCAGGAGAAGCAATCCGCCGGAGAAGCGTCGGCAGAGTGGTACAATGACCACATTGCGGGCGAAGCCTCGGGAAAATTCTCAATAGCGACCATTCTGAATGCTTTCGACAATTATTTCGTTGATATAAAGGTCCGCGAGTTGAACTATACCAGTGAAGAAGACAGGCGCAAATTAGGCGATTTTTACGCCAATACATACTTCCAGTCGTGCGGACTGTCGGCAGGAGGCCAGTCGCTCGAAAGCATGCTCTCGAAGATGCGCAGGCGCAAAACGGGCAATCTGTGTTATTACCTTATCGCCGCGATGGATGGCAAGGGTACGATAGTAGGGATTTTGTCGATGTACTGCGTCAGGGAGAAACCGGGGTGGGCTGTGGTGGAGGACCTGGTGGTCAGGGACACCCGCCGCGGAATACGCGGAGCCTTGATGAACGAAGCGCGCAACTGCATGGAACGTGACCTAAGGGAGTATACCACCCACTGGCCAGGCACCATTCTATTCAGGGCACTGTGCTATTGCGTGACAGATAAAGAGCGCAAATCCATAACCCAGCGGTGGATGCCCGACGGATTCAAACCGCTGAACGAGGCCACGGGCAACGTATGGCTGGTTCGTAACCATTCTGGTGATCAGACGGAGGAGATGGCCGCACGGCATGGCGATCACCATGTGCTCCTTTGTGGAAATTCAAACAACGGAACATCGCGCGAATTATAGCCGCCGTCGTAGTAGGCCGTCTTAAGACACATGTAATACTCCTCGTTTCCACTTGTTCCGATTTCGGGCGAAGACAACAGGTAGGCGCTCAGGCTGCGAAAGTAGGGTATCTTCATAGGATCGGAGCCTTTCAATACGGAAAGTTCGAAGAAGCGCCTTATATGCTCTAACAGCAATCCGCCCTGGATGGTCGTGCGTGTGGCGGTTTTCATATTCAGCGTCAAGGCTTCGCATGGGTTACCGCCACAATTCAGTGCCGGTTGTACATAATTTATGTTAAGCCGTTTATATCCTTTCCTGTCCCACCATGCCAACCTGTCGCACTGGTCGATACCCGCATCTATACAATCGGCAAAATACTCCTCCGGGCTCATCAGTTCGGGCGCATTCTGTTCACATAAAATAACCGTCCCGCCTGCCGCTTCTCCATGAGGACTGACTGTGGCGACCCAATGTGCGGCATATTCCTCCATCTTTCGCAGCAGGTAGCCTGCCACTCCAAGGCTGCGGTACTCCTTTTTAACAAAAATGTATGTCACATGCAGTGTGCTTCCCACCCCATATCTGTGCACAACGTCGCCGGGCATCGTGTATATGGCAAAGTTTACACCCGCAATAGTCTCGCCATCCGCCAAATGAGCCATAATCCATGTTTCGCGGAACGGCGACATGCGGTGTTGATAGTCTGCGTCGAAATTGAGCGCCATTATCCGGCGAAATCCGGGCAATGTGTCGCGCTCCTCCTCCAACGGGAAAAAGCCTGCATAAAAATCGTAAGTCTCCTTGAACCTGCCATCATCGGGGTTATCGATGACTGTCAGGTTCAAACTCCCGCAGAACTCTCCGGAAGTGCCATAAAGCCCTAATATTTTTTTACGATTGGCCGCGATACGTTCAGAGAGGGAAATACTCTCTCTGACAAACCGTTCTCTAAGTTCTATCCATTGTATTGCCATGTTATTCCCGGTGATTGGATCTGAAATGATTAAGATAGCGCTTAGAAACTGTTTGAGAAACAGTTTTTAAGAGTTTGTCTAATTTCCTATTGGAAATTTAAACAGTTTCTAAAAAACGGCAAATTGAGTGCCGAAACGCTGCAATATGTTATATAAGTAATGCTCAACAATTATTGGGATATTCCAGGGACTATGATTTTTTGTTTTATCAATATTTTTTGAGATTTTTGTTTTTTCATCAGTCACTTGGCCCGCCAAGCTCCTTTTTCAAAAATCAAAATCCATCTCGAAATAAGTCTCAAATAATATCGCAATAATTATTTCACATTACTTAGTTGAATTTCAGATAGGCTCTTAATCCGGTTATTGGCATTCTATTTCGCTCAGTTCGAGCCAGCGCATAGAGTCGCGGTCGATGCAGTCGACAAGTTCGGCTATGCGCCGGCTTTTGGCCGTAAGTTCTTCCATGGAAAGATCGCCGCCACTCATCTGCTGTTCCAGTGCCGCTTTCTCGCTTTCCAATGCGGGCAGGCCGCTTTCGAGTGCCTCCATCTCTTTGCGTTGGGCATATGTTAGTTTCTTACGCTCACGTGCCGGTGGGTTACGTTCCGCCCGGACAGGCTTCGGAGCGTTTTTTTGTGCCGGGTCCTGTTCCCGGACCTCACGCAGGCGTAGCCAGTCGAGAAAGTCGCTGTAAGAGCCCGGGAAATCTTTGATCTTGCCTTCTCCCTCGAATACCAGCAGGTGGTCGGCTACCTTGTCCATGAAGTAGCGGTCGTGTGAAATTGTGATCAGGCAGCCGCCATATCCAGACAGATACTCCTCAAGAACCTGCAGCGTCATTATGTCCAGGTCGTTTGTAGGTTCGTCCAGGACGAGGAAATTAGGGCTGCGCATCAATATCGTGCACAGGTACAGGCGCCGGCGCTCGCCACCGCTTAGTTTACCCACCGGGTTGTATTGCGTTTGGGGCGTAAACAGGAAATATTGCAGAAACTGTGAGGCGCTCATACGCCGGCCGTCACCCAACTCGACGCTTTCGGCGATTTGCGTCACCACGTCGATGACCCGCGCCTCCGGGTCGAACTCTATCCCCTGCTGCGAGTAGTAGCCGAAACGGACTGTTTCGCCTATGTCTATCGTTCCGCTGTCGGGCTGCACGAGTCCCAGCAGTATCTTGATAAAAGTAGACTTGCCGGTGCCGTTGTCGCCCACAATCCCCATTTTTTCGTAACGCGCAAACAGGTAGTCGAAATTTTTCAATATCACCCGTTCGCCGTAGCTTTTCGAAAGCCCTTTGACTTCGAATATTTTTTTCCCTATATATGCCGCCTTTACATCCAAACGTACCTTTCCCGCATCGCGTTCGCGGCGCAGGCGTTCCTCCAACTCATGGAACGACTCGATTCTTGCACGCGCTTTGGTGGCGCGCGCCTGCGGCTGCCGGCGCATCCATTCTATTTCCTTGCGGTAAAGGTTGCGGTCGCTCTCCCTTCCGGCAGTTTCGGCATCGAGCCGCTCCTGCTTCTTTTCAAGGAAGTAGGAGTAGTTGCCATTGTAGGCATATGCGCGACGGTTATCTATCTCTATGATTCCCGTGCAGACCCTGTCGAGAAACCAACGGTCGTGGGTGACCATCAGCAGCGCAATCCCCGAAGAGACAATATACTCTTCGAGCCAGCGCGTCATCTCCATGTCGAGGTGGTTGGTAGGTTCGTCGAGGATCAGCAGCTCCGGGTCCGAAATCAGAGCCCCGGCCAGCGCAAGGCGTTTGGCTTGTCCTCCCGACAACTGGCCGGCAGGTTGATTGAAGTTCCCGATTTTAAGCCGGGTCAGGATCTGTTTCACGCGCGCTTCGTAGTTCCATGCGCCGAGTGCATCCATGTCGGCGATTGCCTGTTCGAGGGCGTTGTGATCGCCCGAAGAGAGACTCGCTTCATACCTGGCAATGGCCTTCAACTCCGGCCCTTCACCCCTTAACAGCGTTTCCATCACCGTCGTGCCGGGTTCGAATGCAGGCTCTTGCGGGAGGAAAGCCACTTTCAGGTCGCGATGGAAGGTGATCTCTCCCGCGCTGTAATCCTCCTTCCCGGCTATGATGTTGAGTAACGTGGTCTTGCCTGCTCCGTTACGTGCTATGATGCCTATACGTTGGCCCTCGCCCACGGAGATCGACAAAGAATCGAACAACACCAGATCGCCGAACGACTTGGCAAGATTTTCTATACTGAGGTAATTGATCATCCTTCTGGGCGGTTACAGATTGTATTTTGCTCTGAGTTCGTCGCGGTCTTTTTCGTCCAGAGAGGCAAAATACCTTTTCCAGCCGGGACAGAAACCTATATGCCACCGCCAGAATCTTCCGGTCAGGGATTTTGGCGATTTTTCATATCGTGCCCGTATCGGGCAACTTACGCAGTTATGCTGTCGTGCTGTGGAGTTCGTCATGCTGTGTGTTGTAGTTTAACAAGTCAAAGGTACGGATTCTTTTCTTTTCCAGATGGCTTTGTTATCTGTCCGCCTTAAGAAATTCGCGACACATCGTGCACAGCTCCCCGAAGAATGGCTCGAATACACTCCATAGTTCATCTTCATGTGCGGCCAGATATCTTATTGCCTCTTCCACCCGGATCTCCATCCGGCCGTATGTAACCATAATCCCAAGCGATTCCCTGATTCCCTCCAGCGTGGCGTATTTGTAAAGTCTGTTTGTCAATATAAAGTGCCACATGAAACGTTTGATGCGTTCTGGCAGGTATCGCCGGTTAAGGATCATCGACCGGTAGAATCGTCGCGTGAAACGCCGGAGCGGCTCCCGGGAGAATTCACTGAAGCGTGAGGCCAGGAGATAATCGAAATATATATCCGACACCACTCCCGAGTAGCGTCCGAAATGTGGTCTCAGCGACCGTACGACCGCTTTTATTGCCGGATGGTTGTCGGTGAAACAGTCGATGGCCCGGTGGAGGCGGATCCCGTCGGATATTGTCTGCGGATAATCCTTGTATGCGTTTCCCTTCACCGCATCGCCGATGAAGTTGCCGACCTGTATGCGACCGTCGGTTCCCGAAAGAAATATGTGGGCCAGATAATTCATCCCGTAGACAGACTCTTACTTTACAGGTTGCAAAGATGGTCAAAAATCTCTCCAATATACATAAAGTTCCTCCCCCATGACAGGTCATGTGAAATTTTTATGGACAAACCGTCGCGAATCCACTCCGCACTGTTCGATTGTGGCAAAGAAATTGCTGGATATTGATATATTACAGTCAATTATAAATGGTATACCATGAAAAAAATTATCTTTATATTCCTCTTTATCCTCTCCGCCGGGGGTGTGGCAATGGCACAGCAACAGCAGGACCCCTACGACGAACACCAGAAGGCGGCGAGGGCCAAAATCTTCGCTTTCCTTAAGGGGCGCGGCCTGAATCCGGTGGTTTCCGATGGCAATATCTGGTTCGACGGCAATTCGCGCGTTATCTGGGTGTCGCCCGACCGCAATCCGTTGTTTATAGAGTATGCCGGGGCTATGTTCCGGGTGGGCGACGACGGGTATGAATTTTACAAAGCCATAACTGCTGTCCGGAAGGCCAATAATGCTGTGAGCGGAGCCAGGATCAGGTTGGACGAATTCCGCATAGTGTGCTCTTCCGACGTTTTCGTGCTGAAGGTCGAGGACTTCATCGCGATGTTCGACACGCTGACCAAAGCTGTGGATAAAGCCAGTTTCGAGTTTATCCAATATTACGAAAACCCGGGTCGTGACAGGTTGTGATCAACTCTGCCACGGCCTATGCGTAAACATTCGGTCCGGCCTCCATCTCTGGGAGGCCGGACCGGGTGTTTATTAACAGAGCCTAAGAAGCTGTTTTGAATTTATTAATTTCGTTCTTTTATCCTCTTTTCCGCTTTTGCCGCGGGCGTATTTTTTTCAGCAATTTTTTGATCTCCGAGGCACTTTCTGGTTTGGCAGGAGAGGTGTAAATGCTTTCGAGGTATGTTTTAAGAGATCGTGAGGCCTCTTTTTCTCCTTCGGTTTCGAACGAAACGGCTATCGAGGCGGACCGCCGCGGCCTGTTGTCCCACCATCGGTAGAGCGCAGGCAGCACTTCGCCCGGTGTGTCGCCACTGAGGATGAACCTGCGGAACAGATGCCGGTCGCCGGCCAGGTAACGGCGCCATGCCGCACGGATTTTACGGATGACAAACCGCCCGGATAAAAACAGCAGCCATCCGGCCACCACTGTCGTGGCAACCAAGCCCGCCGCCTGCCAGGGACGAAGGCCGAAGATCGTGACCGGTTTTTTTCTCGCGTCCGGGTTCGCCACCGGTTTATTTGCCGCATCGAGACTGTCGCGCAGGGTCGTCAGGATGCCCAGATCGGGGTTCTCGGCCACCGTAAATTCGCGTGCTTTTACAGTGGCCCTTCCCGCACGGGCTGTCACCGGATTCCAATACGACAACTCTATGGCGGGCAGCGTGAATTCCCCCGCTTTTTCGAGCAGATAGGTTATCGTCTGTACCGACCGTCCCTCGACGTCGCCGCCCTCTTTCGTGTCGTGCAGTACTGCCGGGTCGGGATATGTCGATGCCCAATCCACCTTTTCCTGCGGCGATAGGTCGGGTATGAACTGCGGCAGTGTGCCCGAAGCCGTGATGGTGAGTGTACGTTTGAGCACGTCGCCCGTTTTCAGGTTCTCAGGCGCGGGGCTCCAGCGCTCGGTCAGTGTCACGTGCTTGGCCACCAGCCACGCGGCGCTGCCTTTGAGGCCGGAGGGTACATCGCGCACTGTGAATTTATGTTCACCGGTGTGGATAACCACTTTGCGGCCTGTGCTGCTGCCTTCGGGCGGACTCTGTGCCGTGATCTCCAGCGGCGGCACGGTGAACTCGCCCGTCTGGTAGGGTATGACGATATAATAGAACTGTATGCCCGGATACTGGGTCTTACCTATGGCGAACATTCCGGGCTGCGGGTCGTCGAAGGGTACCATGAACGAACCGGGGATCTGCATATTGCCGAACTGCAACGGGGCGGTGAACCATGTCCGGGTCCATACCGTTATCGTCACCCGGAACGGCTGCCCCGTGTATACCGACGTCCGGCTGAGCGATACACTGGCCGACACCTGTCCGCGCAATGTTCCCGTGATGAGAATCATTGCCAGCAGCGTTGCCGTAAACCGTATGAACCGTGTGCTTACCATGTCTCTTTGCCCTGTTTTACGTCGGGATAATACCTCTGTTTCTGTATCTCGAACCTGCGGTGCAGGAATTCGCCCGGATCGGCGTTGGTTTTTTGCAGTAATATTCTTGTATCGGGCGGGGTCTGGTCCCCCAACTTGAAATTTTTTGGCGGGAATTTCTGTTCGCGCGCCCTGTGTATGTCGCTGGCTACTTCGTCGCTGAGACGGTCGCCCGATGTGGGTAATTTTTTGACCTCGGTATCCGACGAAAGCTGTTCGTCTTCGGGCGACGGTTTTCGCTCCTTGAGGGCTCCCTTTTCTGTCTTTTTAAGTATCGAGTCTATGGCGTTTATGTGGGGTTTGAACCGCATGGCGCTACGGGCCCGGTCCTGCATCAATTTGGATGCGTCTATATTATGGTCCGCCCGCCGGGCCAGCGACGGATCTTTTGCCCCGGCATCGCGGAAGGCCTCCATCGCTTCGTCGTAATATCCCAGTTGCGCCAGTGCCAGACCGTAGTTGTATCGTCCTGTAGCCGTTGTGTCGCCGGCGAGCAGTTCGACTACCGACTGGTAGTCGCCGGCCTTGTAATATGCCGCAGCTTTATGCGGTACATCGTCGAAGAGGCCGGCGGCAACTTTGTAGTCGCCCTTCCCGTACGCTCTATCGCCCCGGTAATCGGTGGTATACCACCACGAAGCGTGCCGGCCGTCGATGCACGAGCCCAACGACGGGACAAGCAACAGCAACCAGCACCACTGCACGACCCAGCCTTTGCGGAACCAGAACAACGCAATTATCACAGCCGGTATCAACGCCAGCCATCCCGCGTCGTCCCAATCCTTGTCGTCTTTCTTCGAATCCTTTACGAACATAAGGCTGTCCGATACCCGTTTGGCGATCCCTTCCACGTCGGATTTATCGAGTGTTATAGGAGTTATCCTTATCTTCGGATTTTGGCGCAGGTTGGCCGCTACCGACTCGTCCTGACGTGAAACCACTCCCTTCACTCCGGGCACGGCAGCTCCGGCGGGAGTGGAGAAAAGCAATATCTCGAAACGATGGATAGAATTGGCTGCAAAGTCGGATATGGCTGCCGCCTCCGCACCGTCTATCGCATCGGTCATAAGCAGTATGGCGCTGGGGGCATCTACACGAACCATCATAGAGTCGATCAGCGCGAGGTTGAGAACCATATTGGTTCCCTGCACGGGCATTTCCCAATTATACAGGCTCTTGGCATGATGTTTCACAATGCTGTAATCGGAGGTAAACGGCAGTACGGTGTGGGGGGTCCCGGCAAAGGCTATCAAT
The DNA here is from genome assembly GCA_031552535.1 of Rikenellaceae bacterium. Lineage (GTDB taxonomy): Bacteria > Bacteroidota > Bacteroidia > Bacteroidales > Rikenellaceae > JAVBMJ01. Next base: position 6,257 of record JAVBMJ010000025.1, on the reverse strand, counting down.
CCGACGCGTGCCCGCGGATTGGCGTCGACAAAGTCGGAAATTTTCAGTTTTGCGCGTTCCAACCTCGATGGAGCGATATCGCCGGCAAGCATCGACTGCGACATATCGAGCGAGATCATCACCACCGACGGTATCTTTTCGCCTGGAATATCACGTTTTTTCCACGTCGGCCCGGCTAATGCCAATACGATAAACCCGAATCCCAACGCCAGCAGCACCAACGGCGCAACGATTGCAGCCACACTTCCGCGGCTGAACATGTAGGGGCGAAGGTGTTCGGGAATGATCTTTCTCCATCGTCTCTGTTCGCGGTTGCCGATAATGAAAATAACGGTAATCACTGCCAGTGCCACAAAAAGCCACAGGGCCCGCGGACGCAGGAAATGGAACGCCGCCGGATCGAACGACCTGAATGTGTCGAGCAACTCTTTCATTGTCTTACGCTTCTGATCCAGCCTGTTATGCCGCTGAAAAATGAGAATATCAATATCATGGCCATTGCTGCCGACAGTGGGTAGACGTAAAGCAGCACTATGGGCCGGTAAGACTCTTCCTCGTAGACCACAGGCTGTAGTTTGTTCAGTTCTTCGTACACCCCTTCGAGGTCTTTCTGGCTGTCGGCGCGGAAGTAACGGCCGCCGGTGGTTTGTGCTATCTCCGTCAGCAATTTTTCGTCGATAGCGTATCCGCCACTCGTGGAGTTGCCTATTCCGAGGGTGTATATCTTTATGCTGTCGCGTCTCGCGGCCTGGGCGGCGTCCAACGGAAGAATATCGGTACCTCCGTCGACACCGTCGGTCAGCAGCAGCATGACGCGCTGTTTTATCGTATCTTTGCGGAATATTTTGATTCCGAAGGCTATAGCTTCACCGATACTGGTCATCTGGCCGGCCATGCCGACTTCGGTTTGATCCAGCAGCCAGGTTATTACATCGAGGTCGGTCGTCAGCGGTGCCTGCAGGTAGGCGTGGGTGGCGAACATCTCAAGCCCTATCTGGTCGCTTTTGCGCTCCTTTACAAAATCTTTCATCAGGTACTTAACGGCATCCCAGCGCGACATCCTGTGCCCGTCGACGCTCCAGTCGGTTTGCGCCATGCTGAACGATATGTCGGCTGCGATCAGGAAACTGCGCACCGTGCGGGTTTTCTTTCCCGGCTGGCCCACCAACTGCGGCGACGAAACCGCCGCAATGAGGCATATCCAACAAAGCACCATAGTGATCCATGAAACCAGGTTGCGCCGCGAAACCCACGCGTTGCGGCGCGGGCGGTCGCCCGATATTTCGACCGAACGCCCGAAAAATGGTGCGATCAGCCCCGACCGCCGTTTGCGCAGTGCGGGCAGCAATAAATATACCACCAAGGGCAGCGGCAGCAGCAGGAAAACCCATTTGTGGGCTATCTCGAAGTGCATGTTATTTGCCAGTTCCTGAAGCATCGGTAGCGGTGGTTGGATTGGCTGTAAAATTTATCTTGTGTTTATGTTTTTCTATCCATCGGGCGGCTTTGCGGATGAAGCGTGTGGCTTCATCCCGCCCCGGGCCTTTGTCTGTGTTGTAAACCGAAGCGATTGTCTGTGCGTCGACGGTATCGAACAGTTCTTTTTCTACGGTGGTGTTGAGCATTCGGATCCACTCCTCTCCGCGCAATGCCGCACACCTGTCCCCGGAATAGAGAGAGATGCAGATATCTTTTAGGAGCATGTTGGCATCAAGCAAAGCGCCGGCGTATTTTCCGGTGGCGGACATGTTCTCCTCTATGGTGTGCAGTCGCTTCAATGCCAGGCGCCGGTAACGGTTTCGTATATGGTGGTATATGGCCCATGATATCGATCCCGCCACCAGTAGCAGTAACATAGCCCCGACGGCGAACCAGCCGGGAGCCTCGAATGTAAAGGGCACCTGCGAGGGTTCGATAAATGCTTCGAGCGAAGGTATGCTGTCGTTCATGGTGGTCGGCGTACTATTAAACAATCCTCAGATCGCGCCCCATACGGAGGGCGATCTGCTCTTCTACCGGTGTTACGGTGTCGACAACCGAAACGGGTATACGGTAACGCCTGAACTCTTCGATTACGGCTTCCAGGCGTGTCGCGTAGTCCTGGCGGTATTTCCCTCCCCGGCCCGACTTGCTGTTATTCCACAATATCTGGCGGTCGCCGTCGGTGAGTACGATCTTTCCGTCGGGCAGCATCCTGTCCATAGGGTCTTCGACGTGTATTATTATCACGTTGTTGTGCCATGCCATGTCGCGGAGATACTTGCGGCTGTCGTCGTCGAGCATCATTGCATTTGTTATCAGCGTCACAACGTAATCGTGCGTTACCGACATCCCTGCACGGACCAGCATTTCGTTGAGCAATGCAGTGTCGGCACCTGTTGTTTTGCGGCCGGGCAGCGATATATTGCGGTTGACGATCAACTGCATGAAATGCTGTACCGACGATTTACTGCGGCTCGGAGCCTGATAGTCGTATCCTTCTTCATTGAATATCAAACCTCCGAACCTATCGCCGCGTTTTATAGTATAGAATGCCGACAACGCCGCCAGGTGGGCCGCCGTGACCGATTTAACGAAACGTACGCTTCCGAAAAACATAGCCGTGCTCTGGTCGACGATGGTGAACGTAGGACGCTCCTTCTCTTCGTTGAAGACTTTCGAGAAGGTTTTCCCGGTACGTGCCGTGACCCGCCAGTCGATGTTGCGCACATCGTCGCCAGCCACATATTGGCGTACCTCCTCGAAGTCGAGCCCGCGCCCGCGCATCTTTGCCGCATGGCGGCCTGCGAGGATCGAATATATGGGCTTGTCAGGCAATAGTGTGCCTGCACCGGCCATATACTCGAAACGCATCAGGTCGTCGAGCGAGGTGGCTACTTCCAAAGGCAGGGATTGCATGTGTGGCGAAATTTAAACGGCATTGTGCTACAGGTGCCGTCAGATGACGGCTACGTTTTTGAGTATTGTGTCGATCACGGCATCGGCATCGACCTTGTCTGCGTTGGCCTCGTAGCTCAGTACCAGACGGTGGCGCAACACGTCGTGCACGATATAGCGTGTGTCGTCGGGTGTGACGCTTTTCCTTCCGTCCATCCATGCCACGACCCTCGAACAACGGTCAAGCGAAATGGTAGCGCGCGGACTACCACCGTAGCTGATCCACCGGGCGAGGTCCTTGTTGAATTTACCGGGATAACGTGTAGCCGACACCAGGTCGACCATATATTTCGCTGCAGCATCACTGACCTCTACCTCGCCGATCTCCTTGCGTGCGCCGAAGACGACTTTCTGGTCAGTGGACTTATTCTTCTTTTTGCCCCCTTTACTTTCGTTGCGTACCAGTTCGACGATCCGGGCCTCCTCCTCCGGCGAAGGGTAGCCTATTTTGATTTTCATCACGAAACGGTCGAGTTGCGCTTCGGGCAGCGGGTAGGTTCCCTCCTGCTCTATCGGGTTTTGCGTCGCCAGAACCATGAATAACGGCTCCATCGGGTAGCTTTTGCCCGCCACCGATACCTGTCGCTCTTCCATTGCCTCCAGAAGTGCCGATTGCACTTTGGCCGGTGCGCGGTTTATTTCGTCGGCAAGGACCAGGTTGCTGAATATGGGGCCCTGCTGGAACACGAATTTATCATCACCTTCGGGCTGGTATACCTCTGTGCCTGTTATGTCCGACGGCAGCAGGTCGGGGGTGAACTGTATGCGGTTGAGTTTGCAGTCGAGGTTCGCCGCAAGGCTTTTTACCGCCCGTGTTTTGGCAAGTCCCGGAAGCCCTTCGAGCAATACGTTGCCGTCGGTGAGAAGGGCTATCAGGATCTTGGATATCACATCGTCCTGCCCTATGATGCTGTCGCCGATGTTTTTTTTCAGCGCCAATATTTGTTCGAGGTTAGCCATGGTCGAATCTGTATGGAACCGTTACCGTAGGCCATGCCGCAGGCTTACCTGGCCCGGGCATGGCGCTCAGTAAACATTATTGGAATGAGAATACTGTTTTGAAATCCTGCTTCATGTCGACGATCACCCATCCCTGGGCTTTGCCTTCGTCGAGCGCCTTGTCGAGTTTGCCGATAGACGATGTGCGGTCGTAGGCATATTCGCGTTCGGCATCGGTGTGGTGCAATATCAGCGCCATGTTGGGCAGGGGATTGGTCGATGTCCATTGAAGCATCTGCAGATCGCCATCTGAGTTGCCGAATGCCAGCACCGGCTTGCGCCCTATAATCTGGAAAATAGCTTCCGGCTTGCCCACATTGTCGTCCATGTGCCACACCTCGGGTTTAAGAACCACCTCGCGGCTCTCTTCGACGAACTGTGCTTTGAACATGGTCCCGATGACTTGCTCGGCGGGAATGCCGTAGGCCGACTGCGTGAAATTGCGCATGAATATCGAGCTGCCTCCGGATACGATATAGGTCTTGAATCCGTTGTCACGCAGGTAAACCAGCAATTCCACCATAGGTTTGTAGGTCAACTTTACGTATGGTTGTCCGAAACGCGCATGGCGGGCCGTATCGATCCATGTTTCGACCATTGCATCGAACTGTTCCGGTTTCATAGCCGTATGCGATATGGCGAACGCTTCGAGTATGCTCTTTTCACCGCTCTTCATAAATACGTCCATGTCGCCTCTGGCCAGCGCCTTCAGTTCCGGTTTTTTTTGCAGGTCGGCGTTTTTGGCTGCGATCTCCCGTGTTGCGACTATCGAATAGATGAATTCGAAATAGAGCGGCTGCTCACACCACAGGGTTCCGTCGTTGTCGAATACGGCAATACGTTCATCTTGCGGAATGAATCGTGTTCCGGTCTGGTCCACAGCTTCGGTGACGAATTTTACGATGGCGTCTTTATTCTGCCCTTCATTCCACGACGGGAGCGGATCTGTCGCCGCAACCGGTTGCTGCTTCTGCGCGGGGTTGCAGGCGGCGACGGACAGAACTGCGATATACAGTAATAGCCTTTTCATAATTATTTTGGTGTTTATTACGGGAGCTCGCTCCGCGAGTGGTTGCCGGAGCGGGAACTCGCAGGTTAAAAACAGTATTGGAGTCTGTCTGATTTTCCTCAGTAAAATCAGACAGACTCCAAGGTGCGTTATCTGCTTGCAGTGGCGGCGTCGAGTTTCTCAAGCAATTGGTCAATCGAGAAACTGGCCGGACGCTGGCGCGGAGGAAAATCCTTGTAAGTAAACAGGTATTTACCTACATTCTGCACGGCAGGCAACACAAGGAACGTCCGCTTCAGCATCCATGCTTCGTAGTTAGCCGATCCGTCTATCGAATATTCGTATGGATCTGAAAGCAGGTCTACCACCAGTGGAGCGCGCAGGACGGTCAGCGGCATGCGCCAAACGGCCATTCCTGTAGCATATTGTGCCGAGAAGATGAACTTGAAACGGGTGTCGCGATATGCGACCAGGTTGCCGTCGTCGTCGAAATACACGAATTCAGGCCGAACCGATTCTTTGCTTTTACCGGTGAGGTAATCGAGCTGGTTATAGCCGTCGAGGTGCACCTTGAAGTGTTTCGAACCGGCCTGAACGCCCTTAGTGGCATTTTCACGAAGGTTGGCGTCGCCACCGGCTGCAGCGACCAGGGTAGTCAGCCAGTCTTCGGCTGAGAAAAGCCCTGTGTAGTTGGTATTGGGGGCGATGTGTCCCGGCCAGCGGATGAGGCACGGTACGCGGTAGGCACCCTCCCAGTTGGTATCCTTCTCCGAACGGAACGGCGAAGAACCTCCGTCTGGCCATTGGTTCTTCATGGCGCCGTTGTCGGTAGTATAGATCACGATGGTATTGTCGGCTATACCCAGGTCGTCGAGCAGCTTGAGCAGTTCGCCTACCTGGCCGTCATGTTCGGTCATGCCGTCCGCCTGTAATCCGAGGCCTGTTTTACCGTCTGAAGCTGGTTTGAGGTGGGTGTAGACGTGCATGCGGGTCGAGTTGAACCATGTGAAGAACGGTTTGCCGGCTTTTGTCTGGCGGGTGATGAAGTCTTTGGCGGCAGCCATAAACTCCTCGTCCACAGTCTCCATCCGCTTACTGGTCAACGGGCCGGTATCTTCCACTTTACCATCGGCTGTGGAGCGGAGTACTCCGCGGGGGCCGAATTGTTTTTTGAACGCCGGATCTTTCGGGTAATCAGGATTTTCGGGCTCTTCCTCGGCGTTGAGGTGATATAGGTTGCCGAAAAATTCATCGAAACCGTGGTTGGTGGGCAGGAATTTGTCCTGGTCGCCGAGGTGGTTTTTGCCGAATT
>JAVBMJ010000057.1:0-6653 GCA_031552535.1 Rikenellaceae bacterium | reverse complement strand
GCTGATCAGCTGTGGATATCTGTTCCCCTTTTTGGCGTCGGCTCGGTTTACTGGTTTTGGGGTGCCCCATGGCTTTTAAACCCGCTTGGGCCAACCCATTACAACTCGAACCTGAAAGGCAATAACCTGCTTGCCGTATCAATGGCCGTAGCACTTGTGTCGCCCGCCATAATGATCCTTATCGGCATACCCTGGCGCTTCTCGGTGTCGCACAGCACCTGCCGGCAGATACCGCACGGATAACACTCCCTCGCTCCCGGGACCGATACCACGGCCAGTGCGACGATCCTGTCTTCGGTCAAATGCGCCTGGTGGTGGAACAGTAAACAACGCTCGGCACATACCCCGGCCGGGAACACCTCACTCTCCTGGTTGCTACCCGTAATTATGGCGCCGCTTTCGAGCAGCGCCGCCGCCCCGACCCTGAAATTGGAGTATGGAGCGAAGGCCGTATTACATGCCTCACGGGCATGGCGGAGCAATTCGGCATCGGCTCCTGACAGATCGGCCAGAGAATGGTAGCGTTCGTAATCGAAACTGAAACTGTGGATCATAAGCATAATAATCTGTATAGACCGGATTTTCCAAATATTTTAAAATCATCCCGCAGAGTCAGCCCTGTATTTCTATGGTAAATCATAAAGCCTGTAAATCATGCGGATAGCGTAGATGTGCCAGTGCATAGATAATACCACACACCTCGTTCCAAACGTATGAAATGGCACAAAATAACGTCCAATTAATACGTAAAGCTGCTGCCTCCGATAAATTCGCGCAGAATTGAAGTCGGCGGGATCTCGCCCGGCGGGATGTGTATGAAGTTATTGATGAACTTAAGCAATCGCTGGGCCTCGCCATATTCGTTAACCGTATCGGGGACCTCGTGCAGCATCGGTTCGACATAGCGCCTCAATACCGAAATCTCATAAAATAACGACGAGTTGAACATCACATCGCAATTTTCCTGATAAGGGAATATGTGCTTATCCTCGCCGCGTCGGACGCTCTCCCAACGTTTCAGCGTAGAGGCGGCGTTGCTTCCCCGTGCGGTATAATCGCGCACTATGCGCCTCAACAGGCGGTTGTCGGTGGTGGCTATGCGCGAAAGGTCATCCATGGATATCGACGTGAGAGCCGACATATATATCTTGAATTTGAACCTGTCGTCGATCTGCTCTGTCAGTTTCGGGTTCAGGGCATGAATCCCCTCGATTACCAGCACCGAGCGTGCTTCCAGCTTAAGGGGTTTTTCGTGGTACTGCCTCTTGCCGGTAATGAAATCGTAGCGCGGCACATCGACTCCGCCACCATTCATCAGCTTCAACAGATGCTCGTTGAACGTCCCGACATCTATCGCCTCCAGAGCCTCGTAGTCATACTCGCCGTCTGCATCCAGCGGAGTGCGGTCGCGTTCCACGAAATAGTCGTCCAGCGAGATCAAAACAGGCTCCATGCCCAGTATCCGGAGTTGTATTCCGAGACGTTTGGCAAAAGTGGTCTTGCCGCTCGACGACGGGCCCGAAATCAATATCAGGCGTGCCCCGTGCGAGGTGTTGGCTTCGAAGATAGAATCGGCGATCTTGCCGAGTTTCTTTTCGTGGAACGCCTCGGCCACTTTTATCAACTCGCTGGCATTACCTGCCAGTATCCTGGTGTTCAACGAACCTATATTCGACACACCCATGATCTCGACCCACGCCTTGTACTCCTTGAAAATATCGAACATCTTGTCCTGCCGGATAATTGGTTCGAGTTTCAGAGGATCGGTACGCATAGGTACCGACAGATGGAACCCATTGTAGTATTTATTGATGTCGTACAGATGGATATATCCGGTCGAGGTAGCCAGCGCCCCATAGAAGTACCCCACGCGGTCGGCCAGGCTGTAGATTGTGGAGTAGAGCTGCGGACGGGATCTCAATAATGAAATTTTGTCGTCGTAACCCATTTTTTCGAACAACTCTTCCGCCTCCTGCGACAGCACCTTTTCACGTACTATCGGTATATTGGCCGCAATCAGTTCGCCCATACGTTTCTTCAATCTTCCGATATCGTCGGCCGATATCTCTTCGCGGCCCTCTATCTCGCAGTAGAACCCTTTCGACACGGAATGTTTTATCAGCAGGTGCTGGCCCGGAAAAGTGTCATGCACCGCTTTGTCAAGGGTAAAAAACAGCGTGCGCTGGAAAACACGCACTCCCTCGTAATGGGTGATATCTACAAAACGCACCGATACCGGATTGAAAACCCGGTAGTCCATCTCTTTCAGACTGTTATTTACATATCCTGCCAAAAAAGGATGTGGCGTTGGCAGCGCGAGCATTTCGGCTATTTCGGAAAGTGTCGTCCCAATATTTACGTTGACGACACAACTGTTGTTTTCACATCTGACCTTGACTGTATCGAGCATATTTTTTCGCCTTCTTTATATTCCGGAACACAACTCATATGTCCCGTCCGATCTTTTGCGGAGATTTATTCGGATAAAGATAGTTATTTTTCTAACTTTGCACAAGCCATAAAATAATTGTCATGAAAAAGAGTTACTTTAATTTGTCGGCCCTGTTTTTCATTTCGCTGTTTATCTCCTTTGCGGCCTGTTCCGATCCCAGGCCATTGCCACGTATAGTGATCATATCTACCAACGACATACACGGGGCGATAGACCGTTTCCCGAATCTGGCAACACTGGTGGAGGATTACCGCAGGCTCGATTCGGGACGTGTCCTGTTGGTGGATGCAGGCGACCGCTGGACGGGTAACCCTTATGTCGACATGGCGTCCGAGAAAGGGAAGCCTGTGATCGACCTGATGAACGAACTGGGTTACAACCTGACCACATTCGGAAACCATGAGTTCGACAATGGGCTCGAAGTCCTTTCAAAACGGGTCGGCGAGGCCCGCTTCCCATTCATTGCTGCCAACATCGGCAGCGGCACTTCTCCATTGCCGCAACCGGCCCCTTATGTGTTCATCACCGTAGCGGGAACCAGGTTGGGATTTATCGGCGCCGTCACTACTTCCCATGATGGGCATCCATATGGCAAGGAAGAGGATTTCAAAGGGCTGAGTTTCGAGAACGATATCAAGTCTATAGAAAAATACGCCTCCCTGCGCGACAGTTGCGATGTGCTGGTCGCTCTGACCCACATAGGCGCCGACTACGATTCGCTGCTGGCCATGCAAATGCCTATGCTCGACCTGATAATCGGCGGACACAGCCATACACTTATTCCGCAGGGAGCGCAGGTGGGCGATGTGCTGGTGACCCAAACCGGCAGCAAACTGCGCTATGCAGGCATAACTGTCATCACTCCGCGAAAAGGCAAACCGGCCCTGATCGAGAACCGTGTGGTAAAACTCGACACGATACCTGCGAACCCGGTATTCGAAAGCCTTGTGGCCAGTTACAAATCTAATTCGAATCTGATGGAAAAGGCCGGTTCAATGGCTAAAGGGACCAACAAGTGGGGCGTTATGAATATGACGACGGACATGATACGCCGTGCTGTTAAAGCTGATATGGCATTTTATAATAGTGGAGGCATACGTTTCGACACATTGCCAGCGGGAGACTTGACGCTGTTTGACATCTATTCGATGGAACCTTTCTACAGTTCTATCGAGATTGCCGATATGACGCTGGCCGAGATAGAGGACCTGATACTCAAAAAATTCAATACGGCCGACAGCGAAGGCCATGGGATCGACCTTTATCCGTCGGGTGTGGAATATATCGTAATCACCGATCCCAAAGGCGACGGGATACATGTCGTTTTCCTCGACAGCAAATGGAACACCATGCCGCACAATTCGCGCACCTACAGGGTGGCATTGCCAAACTATGTCGAGTCATCGTACAACTTCTCACGCAAAGACGGTGGCAAACCCACCGGTATAATGGTTACCGATATCATGCGTGAATATTTCAAACGTAACTCCCCGGTAACAACCACCGGCGACCGTCGTGCAAAGGTGCGAAAAATGGCCGATATGCAACAGGATTCATCACGGGCAAACGCCGTGGCAAATTAAGGCGGGTTACACGCCTTAGACAGACCTCCAATCGATTGCCGGGATCTGCCGGTCGGGGAATATTATTTATGCATATAGAGGTTACAGATGACGGATCGCAGACGTTGAGGGCGGTGTCAGGCGATACATATCACTCGATGCGTGGTGCCGTCGGGGAGTCACTGCATGTGTTCATTGGTGCCGGCATGGATTATGCCGCCGGTCACGGGACCGCGGGAGTCGGCCGGCCGTTGCGGATATTGGAGGCTGGTTTCGGTAGCGGTCTGAATGCCTGGCTGACGATGAAGCATGCAATGGAGTGTGGCCTGAGCGTAGAGTACAGGGCGTTGGAGCTATACCCTGTGGGGGAGGAGGTTGCCCTTATGGACTATGCTGCCGACGATGCGTTTATGGAACTACACCGTGCACCATGGAATGAGGCGTACAGGGTAAACGAGTCGTTTTCTATAGAAAAACTTCAGGCGGATATCGCGGAGGTGGAACCAGGGAAGGACTTTGATGTAGTATATTTCGATGCTTTCGCTCCCGATGTACAACCCCAACTGTGGAGTGTGGAGGTATTTGTGCGTTTCCGCATGTCATTACGCGAGGGAGGAGTCCTGGTGACCTACTCGGCTAAAGGCGACGTAAAACGTAACCTGCGAGCGGCCGGATTCCATGTCGAACGTCTTGCGGGTGCTCTGGGCAAACGACATATGCTGAGAGCAATAAACAGGCATTGATAACTTGGGAGCGGGTTTAGAGTCTGTCTGATTTTCCTGAGGAAAAAGATTTAAGGAGATTCCGGGATTACTTTCGCATCCCGGGCTGGGTGCCGGGTGATCCTGTACTGCTTGCCGAGGGGCGGTTACCTGGATAACAGGATTGATTTTTGCGTGAAAACAGAGGTGCTTTCATTTGTCTTTACTGCCTTCGGTCGTTTCTAACTTCGCTACGCTCGTTTTTCCTCTCCGCCGGCCGCGGGGGCGCTGTCAAAGATTTGAAAATCGCTGCGCGATAACCGTCACTCAACAAAAAAGCCGCTCAAGTTTACTTGAGCGGCTTTTAGTTTCGTTCCTATTGCCTTCGGCAGTTTCAAATCTTCGAGCTGTTGACGAGGATTGAACTCGTGACCTCTTCCTTACCAAGCATCTAATATACAATTAATTGTGTATGTATTTGTGCTGTAAATCAGTTGCTTCAGATAGTTTTGTAAGGTCATTGAGCAAAGGGTACAACTTGAGGTACAAGCATCCTTGTTTTGATGTTTTTTGCTGGTGATTTATTTTGTGGATTTCATATCTGGCGGGTAGCCAGGGTAAGCGATTTTTTCACATCTTTATAAGATGGCGAGTTAAGGATTATGCAAAATGAGGAAAAACTCGGAAATAGCTCAAAATTATTCAAATAAAATTTGGCGGTTACAAAACCCGCATTTATATTTGCGCTGTTTTGAGAGGAGTACTCAATCAGCACGGGGCGAATCTACCCGTGCGACTTGCACAGTCAACAGAGGGCTGTAGCAAGGGACGCAGATAACGCACGCAACGGGGTTTCCTGTTGGGTGTTTTTTCGTCTAAAAAACTCTACAAGCAGGGAAACAAGGCCATTCCCGAAGTTGGCCGAAATTGAAAACAGTTCTGAGATGAGAACGAACATTAAAATCAACGGTCGCATGGCAACCGACTTCTTTTTTAACCGCCACTCTGCCAAAGTAGCACAAATTACTCTAAATGAACGGATATAACAAAATCAGCGTACCCGCAACCAACACGGAAACAGCGCATCGGTTAGATGGACGGGCTGTAGAAAAAGTGGACAAGGACACAGAACTCCTTTATGATCTGGTCGATCTGACCAAAATTTTTAAAGTTTCAAAACGCACCATCTTCAATTGGAGAGCGAATAATCTGTTACCGATCTTCGAACTTGGCGGTAAAATTTACATCTCACGCGATAAATTATTGGCATTCATCGCCGATAAGGAAGGAGTGGTGTTATGAACGCAATAGAAAATTACGCTGGAGCTGCCGATGTTGGCATTACCCCGGATGACAGCCCTGCTCTCGAAGCATACTTGCAGGGGACACTCGAAAGTGCCGAGGCACAAATCTCATCGCCTCAACAATTAATCATCAAACCTGAATCGGACGGTAATGTAATCGTCCAGATAGAGATGCTTCTGCGGAGCAGGTATGCCTTCCGCTACAATGTTGTATCCAATAATGTACAGTTTAGACGATTGTCAAATAAAACAGCCAAATATGACGATATGCGAGATTATAACTGGCACAGCATCTTGAGGGAGATAAAACTAGCTGATATAAAGTGTTCTAAGGATACTTTGCGTATGATTTTGCAGTCGGAGTTCGTCCCTCTGTTTGACCCTTACGTGGAATATATTGAAGGGCTTCCGGCTTGGGATGGCGTTACAGACCACATCGGGCAACTAGTGGGGACCGTAACTACCACTAACCAGGATTTTTTTGATTGGTGCTTTCACTAGTGTCCACTAAAAATTTTGCGCCGTAAAATAGTTGGTTGAAAAATAAGTCAATATGGCCTACACGACCGTGTAGGGCAGGTTGCCTCTCTAAATAATCCAATTCGAATCATAAAAACAATTTCAAATCCGTTTA